>NZ_LRRB01000134.1 GCF_001646865.1 Aldersonia kunmingensis
GCCCGGGTACAAACCATCTTCTCGAGCGCAGAACTTCTTCGGCCGAGCAAACCTTCTTCGTAAGTGCGAAGTTTCGCCCCCACGAACACAATTCGCCCCCGCGAAGCGATCGGACCTGACCAATAGAAGAAGCGAGGCCCTCCTTCCTGATGGAAGGAGGGCCTCGCTTTTTGTAGCCCCGACGGGATTCGAACCCGCGCTACCGCCTTGAGAGGGCGGCGTCCTAGGCCGCTAGACGACGGGGCCTTGGGAGGTGCTCGGCCGGTTTCCCGGTCTCGCGCCCGAGTCAGCTTAGCTAACTCGTGTCCGGCGACCAAATCGGTGTCGGACTCCGCTGGGGTACCAGGACTCGAACCTAGAATGGCTGAACCAGAATCAGCTGTGTTGCCAATTACACCATACCCCAATGGTCCTATTCCGCCGCTCTGGTCAGGACCCTAGCGGCGGCGTTCGAACCGGGACAGAGCGTATCAAACAGGCCCCGGTAAACTACAAATCGGCTGGTCAGACCGCCTCTGCAGGCATTGCAGCGCGCAGCCGCGCCAGTGTTGTCGGGGCGCCGAGCAGCTCCAGCGACTCGAACAGTGGCGGGCTGATGTGCGAACCCGTCACAGCCACCCGCACCGGGCCGAACGCCTTGCGCGGTTTGAGTTCGAGCCCGTCCACCAACGCAGCCTTGAGTGCCTCCTCGATCGCCGCGGTCGTCCACTCCGACAGGCCGGCAAGCGCGGATTCGGCGGCCTCGAGGACCGGGCGCGCATCGGCGCCGAGGTTCTTCGCGGCAGCCGCCTCGTCGATGCTGAACTCGTCGGCGGGGACGAACAGGAAGGCCAGCAGGTCCCAGGCATCGGCGAGCACGACGATCCTCGTCTGGACGAGCTCCGCGGCCGCACGGAACACGGAATCGTCCACGTCCGGTCCGATGTGGCCGTGCTCGGTGAGGAAGGCACGCAGCCGATCGGCGAAATCGTTCGCCGCGAGCAGCCGGATGTGCTCGGCGTTGATCGCGTCGGCCTTCTTCTGGTCGAACCGCGCCGGGTTCGAATTGACCTTCGTCACATCGAATGCGGCGATCATCTCGTCCAGCGAGAAGACGTCGTGGTCGTCGGCGATGCTCCAGCCGAGCAGCGCAAGGTAGTTCAGCAGGCCCTCTGGTACGAAGCCCCGGTCGCGATGCACGAACAGGCTCGACTCGGGATCGCGCTTGGACAGCTTCTTGTTGCCCTGGCCCATCACGAACGGCAGATGGCCGAAGTCGGGTGTGAAATCAGCCACGCCGATGCGCTGCAGCGCGGCATAGAGCGCGAGCTGACGTGGCGTCGAGGACAGGAGGTCCTCGCCGCGCAGCACGTGCGTGATCTTCATCAGCGCGTCGTCCACCGGGTTGACCAGCGTATAGAGCGGATCACCGTTGCCGCGGGTGAGCGCGAAATCGGGCACCGTACCGGCCTTGAACGTCGTCTCGCCGCGAACGAGGTCGTTCCACGTCAGATCGTGATCGGGCATCCGCAGCCGGATCACCGGCGCGAATCCCTTGTCGCGCAGGTCCTGCTTCTGATCGTCGGTCAGGTCGCGGTCGTAGTTGTCGTAGCCCAGCTTCGGATCCCGGCCGGCCGCCTTGTGGCGAGCTTCGACTTCCTCTGGGGTGGAGAAGCTTTCGTATGCCTCGCCTGCCTCGACCAGGCGGCGCACGACATCGAGATGAAGATCACGCCGCTGCGACTGCCGGTACGGCTCGTACGGACCGCCGACCTCGGGGCCCTCGTCCCAATCCAGGTTCAACCACCGCAGCGCGTCCAGGATCGCCGAGAACGACTCCTCGGAATCGCGTGCGGCATCGGTGTCCTCGATCCGGAAGACGAACGTGCCGCCGGTGTGACGCGCGTAGGCCCAGTTGAACAGTGCCGTACGGATCAGGCCGACATGCGGTGTGCCCGTCGGCGACGGGCAGAAGCGCACGCGCACGCCCTCCGGGCGTCCCGATGCGGTCGAATTGGTTGCGGTCATCGTCGCTTGCGGCCTTTCCGATTCGGGCACCGAGCCCGAAAGTGTTGTTGTCACTTCTTTTTCGCGACCGGGTTGGTGAGCGTGCCGATGCCCGACACGCTGACCGAAACGGTCTGCCCGTCCTGCATCGGCCCGACACCTTCCGGTGTGCCGGTGAGGATTACGTCTCCCGGCAGCAAGGTCATCACGGTGGAGACCCATTCGATGATCTTCGGAATATCGTGCAGCAGCAACGATGTGCGGCTGCGCTGACGGACCTCACCGTCGAGCTCGGTGGTGATCTCGAGATCCGACGGGTCGAGTTCGGTCTCGATCCACGGCCCGAGCGGGCAGAAGGTGTCGTAGCCCTTGCCCCTGGTCCACTGGCCGTCGTGGCGCTGATGATCGCGCGCGGTCACGTCGTTGGCGACGGTGTATCCGAGGATGACCTCGCGCGCCCGGGCCGCAGGCACGTCCTTGCACGGGCGGCCGATCACGACGGCCAGCTCGCCCTCGAAGTCGACCTGCTGCGAGCTCGGCGGCATGACAATCGAGGCACCCGGGCCCACGATCGAAGTATTCGGCTTGAGGAAGATCACCGGATCTTCCGGCGCCTCGCCACCCATCTCGGCGGCATGCGCGGCATAGTTCTTTCCCACGCAGATCACCTTGGTGGCCAGGATCGGCGCCAGCAGCCGCACGTCGGCCAGCGGCCAGTTGCGGCCCGTGAACGTCGGCGTGCCGAACGGATGCTCGGCGATCTCGCGCGCCGTCGCCGCGTCCCCCTCCCCCTCGATGCTCGCGAAGGCGACTCCATCAGGGCTGGCAATCCGTCCAAGGCGCATGTCACGAGTCTATCGAGCGGACTTCGCGGGCCTGCTCCGACGGTGTAGTGTCTGATTCGCTACCAAATTGTAGGACGCAGTTTCCATATAGTGAGACGAGTGGGCCGATGAATCGGACGGCAATGCGCGAACGTACGGAGATGACCCCGCAGACGATCGGCGCCTCGCGGCGCTGGTCGATGCTCGCGCTCGGCGTGCTCGGTCAGTCCGCGAGTGCGCTTTTCGTCAACGGCACACCGTTCCTGATCCCCGCTCTGCGCGATGAGGGGCTGAGCCTGACCGAGGCCGGTGTCATCGTCGCCATGCCCACGCTGGGCCTGGTGCTGACACTGATCGCGTGGGGTTGGGTCGTGGACCGCATCGGCGAGCGCAAGGTCCTCGTCAGCGGGCTGGGACTGTTGTGTGCCGCCGCGGCGGCGGCGTCATTCACGGGGCCGTACATCCTGCTCGGGACCTTCCTGCTGCTCGGCGGTATGGCCGCGGCGAGCACGAACGGTGCAAGCGGACGCGTAATCGTCGGCTGGTTCCCGCCGCATCGGCGTGGCCTCGCGATGGGCATCCGGCAGACCGCTCAGCCGCTCGGCGTCGGCCTCGGTGCGATCACGCTGCCGAGTGTCGCTTCCGCATACAGCATTTCGGCTGCGCTCTTGGTACCTGCGGTGATGGCGGGGCTGGCGGCGGTCGGCTGCCTGCTCGGCATCATCGATCCGCCTCGGCCCGATACCGCCCACGCATCCAAGACGGGACTGCTGGCCAACCCCTACCGCAAGGACGCAACGCTGTGGCGAATCCACGGTGTGTCCGTGTTGCTGGTCATCCCGCAGATGACGGTGTGGACGTTCGCGCTGGTGTGGCTGCACGACGACTACGGGTGGTCCCTGCCTGCCGCCGGCGCCCTGGTGACCGCGGCTCAGTTGCTCGGCGCGGGTGGACGAATCGGAGCGGGTGCCCTCTCCGACGCGGTCGGGAGCCGAATGCGCCCGCTGCGCTGGATCGCCACCGCAGCGGTTGTGACCATGGCGGCACTGGCGGCTACGAGCTGGGTGGGGTGGTGGATCGCGATACCGCTGCTCGTGATCGCCTCGGTGATCACGGTCTCCGACAACGGGCTGGCCTTCACCGCGATCGCGGAGATCGCCGGGCCATATTGGAGCGGACGTGGACTCGGCGTGCAGAACACCGGTCAGAACCTCGCAGGCGCGGCCATTCCACCACTGTTCGGCCTGTTGATCACCACAACCGGGTTTTCGGCTGCATTCCTGGTGGCCGCCGCGATCGCGTGTGTCGCCATTCCGCTCGTGCCGCACGATCCTGAGTCGCAGTACTGACCCGAGCAGCCGGCTCAGGAAAGTAAAGGGCCCGTGCGGAATTCATTCCGCACGGGCCCAATACGTATGTCAGTCAGAGCAGTATGCCCCAAGCGCGTTAGCCGCGGACCGCAGCCGCGATCCGGTCACCGATCTCGGTGGTGACAACCGGCTTGTCCGCGCGGTTGGCGAGATCCGCCTCGACCGCCCCCTCGATCCGCGCGGCGTCGTCCTCGCGACCGAGATGACGCAGCAGCAGCGCGGCGGACAGAATCGCGGCGGTGGGATCGGCGATCCCCTTGCCGGCGATATCGGGCGCCGAACCGTGCACCGGCTCGAACATCGACGGGTTCTTGCCGGACGCGTCGATGTTGCCCGAGGCAGCGAGACCGATGCCGCCGGTCACTGCGCCCGCCAGGTCGGTGATGATGTCGCCGAACAGGTTGTCGGTGACGATCAAATCGAAGCGGCCCGGGTCGGTGACCATGTAGATCGTGGCGGCATCGATGTGGCAGTACGCCGTTTCGACATCCGGGTACTCGGCACCGACGGTCTCGACCGCGCGGGTCCAGATGCTGCCGGCGTTGGACAGCACGTTGGTCTTGTGGATCAGCGTCAGATGCTTACGCCGAGTCTGCGCGAGTGCGAATGCGTAGCGGACAACACGCTCGGCGCCGAACCAGGTGTTGATCGAGACCTCGGTCGCGATCTCGTGGTCGGTGCCGACGCGAATCGAGCCGCCATTGCCGGTGTACGGGCCTTCGGTGCCCTCACGGACCACGACGAAGTCGATCTCCGGGTTTGCGGCCAGCGGCGAGCTCGATCCCGGGTACGTGCGGGCCGGCCGGAGGTTCACGTGGTGGTCGAGCAGGAACCGCATGTTCAGCAGCAGGCCCCGCTCGAGGATGCCGGGCCCGACCAGGCGCGGATCGCCGATCGCGCCGAGCAGGATCGCGTCGTGCTGACGGATCGCGTCGAGCTCCGCGTCGGGCAGCAGCTCGCCGGTCTCCTTGTAGCGCTTGGCACCGAGGTCGTACTCGGTGGTCTCGAGATCCGGAACGAGCTCGCGCAGGACCTTGAGTGCCTCTGCAGTGACCTCGACACCAATGCCGTCACCGGCGATGACCGCAAGCTTCATTGCTGTCTCACTTCCTCTTTCACTACTTCACTACGGCGGTGGCCGCGACCGTGCTCAACACGGTCGCGGCCACCGAAAGTCCCCGATCGGGCGCCGTCAGGACAGGTCGACCTGCTCGACGCGCGCATCGAGCTGCTCGACGATCGCGGACACCTCGGCGTCCCCAACAACCTTGTCCACGCGCAGGATCACGGTGGCACCCGTGCCCTCCGAGTCCTGGCTCAGCGCAGCGGCCTGGATGTCGATCGCGGCGTTGCCGAGCACGGTGCCGAGGGTGCCGAGCACGCCCGGACGGTCCGCGTAGTGCACGACGATGTTGTGACCCTCGGCGCGCAGGTCGAAGCTGCGGCCATTGATATTGACGATCTTCTCGACCAGCTGTAGGCCGGTAAGCGCGCCCGCGACCGCGGTAACGGTGCCGTCGGCGGCAACCGCACGCACCTCCACCGCGCTGCGGTGCGACAAAGCCTCGCTGTGCTTTTCGACCTCGACGGTGACGCCACGCTGCTCGGCGAGCTGCGGTGCGTTGACGAAGGTGACCGGCTCGTCGCTGCTCGCGGAGAACAGTCCGCGCAGCGCGGCCAGGCCGAGGATGTCGACGTTCTCGGCGGAAAGCTCACCGCTCGCGATCACCTGAACGTTCTGCACGGCCTCGGGCGACAGCGTGCCCGCGATGAGGCCGAGCTTGCGCACGAGCTCGAGCCACGGCGCGACCTCTTCGCCGACCGGGCCACCCGAGACGTTCACCGCATCCGGTACGAATTCGCCTGCGAGAGCGAGCAGTACGGACTTCGCGACATCGGTGCCAGCGCGGTCCTGCGCCTCCGAGGTCGAAGCGCCGAGGTGCGGGGTAACGACCACGTTGTCGAGTTCGAACAGCTTCGAGTCGGTGCACGGCTCGGTGTTGAACACGTCAAGACCCGCGGCGCGGACCTTGCCGGCGACGAGCGCGTCGTACAGCGCATCTTCGTCGATGAGCCCACCGCGGGCCGCGTTGACGATGATCACGCCGTCCTTGGCCTTGGCCAGGCGCTCGGCGTTGATCAGGCCTGCGGTCTCCTTGGTCTTGGGCAGGTGCACCGAGATGATGTCCGCTCGCTCGACGAGCTCGTCGATGCTGACCAGCTCGATACCGAGCTGCGCCGCGCGAGCCGCAGGCAGGTACGGGTCGTAGGCGATGAGGGTCGTCTCGAACGCCGCGAGGCGCTGCGCGAACAGCTGGCCGATGCGGCCGAGGCCGACGACACCCACGGTCTTGCCGAGGATCTCGGTGCCGTTGAAGCTCGAGCGCTTCCAGGTGCGGTCGCGCAGGGTCTTGTCGGCGGCGGGGATCTGCCGCGCGGTGGAGAGCAGCAGCGACACGGCATGCTCTGCTGCCGAGTGGATGTTGGAGGTCGGCGCGTTCACGACCATCACGCCACGCTCGGTGGCGGCCGGGATGTCGACGTTGTCCAGGCCGACACCCGCACGGCCGACGATCTTGAGCTTCGCGGCAACGGCGAGGACCTCGGCATCGATCGTGGTCGCGGAGCGAACGAGCACCGCATCGGCGTCGGGCACCGCTGCGAGTAGCGCGGGACGATCCGGTCCGTCGACCCAGCGCACCTCGACGCCATCACCGAGCGCGTCAACGGTGGACTGGGCGAGCTTGTCGGCGATCAGGACTACGGGGCGGCCATTCTGGCTCACGAAGGATTCTCCTGTGTTGGGCGCTTACGAGTCGTCACGGCTCGGGGTTCACACCGCACAGCGGCCGCAACATGCATAGTTTAGTGCCCTTGAAATGCGCGAAGTGACGGCCTCCGGGTTTCCGTACGGAATCCCTACCGATCAGTACGCGCACTGTCCGGGCGAAATCTGCTTCGGCCGGCGAAGTTGCGCTCCAACGAACACAATTCACGTCGCCGAACGCCGTCGGCCCGGCACGTTTGCGCGTACCGGGCCGACGAAACGAACGAAACGATCAGGCCGTCTCGGTGATCGGGCGATCGACCCAGCTCATCAGGTCGCGCAGCTTCTTGCCGGTGACCTCGATCGGGTGCTCGGCGTTCGCCTTGCGCAGGCCCTCGAGCTCGGTGTTGCCGTTCTCGACGTTGGCGACGAGGCGGCGGGTGAACTCACCGGACTGGATGTCGGCGAGAATCGCCTTCATGCGCTCCTTGGTGTCGGCGTCGATGACGCGCGGACCCGACAGGTAGCCACCGAACTCCGCGGTGTCGGACACCGAGTAGTTCATGCGGGCGATGCCGCCCTCGTACATGAGGTCGACGATCAGCTTGAGCTCGTGCAGCACCTCGAAGTAGGCCATCTCGGGGGCGTAGCCCGCCTCGACCATGACCTCGAAACCGATCTTGACCAGTTCCTCGGTGCCACCGCACAGTACGGCCTGCTCACCGAACAGGTCGGTCTCGGTTTCTTCCTTGAAGGTCGTCTTGATGACGCCCGCGCGGGTGCCACCGATGCCCTTGGCGTAGGACAGCGCCAGCGCCTGGCCCTCGCCCTTCGGGTCCTGGTCGATGGCGATGAGGGCCGGAACGCCCTTGCCGTCGACGAACTGGCGACGCACCAGGTGGCCGGGGCCCTTGGGGGCGACCATGCCGACGGTGACGTTGGCCGGGGCCTCGATCAGCTTGAAGTGGATGTTCAGGCCGTGGCCGAAGAACAGCGCGTCGCCGTCCTTCAGGTTCGGCTCGATGTCGTTCTTGAAGATCGCGGCCTGCGCGGTGTCCGGCGCGAGCACCATGATCACGTCGGCCCACTCGGCGACCTCGGCGGGAGTACCGACGGCAAGGCCCTGCTCCTCGGCCTTGGCCCGCGACTTCGAGCCTTCCTTCAGACCGATCTTCACGTCGACACCCGAGTCACGCAGGCTCAGCGAGTGCGCGTGGCCCTGGCTGCCGTAGCCGATGACAGCGACCTTGCGGCCCTGGATGATCGACAGGTCGGCGTCGTCGTCGTAGAACATCTCGACTGCCACTGGTAGTTCCCTTCTTCGTTGCCTTCGGCTATCGGATTTGTCGAAAGCGTTTGTAGTTAAAGCTATTTCGTGTTGCTCAGGCGGCTGCGCCGACTCAGCGGCTCGCCGTGATGGACTTTGGCCCACGGCCGACGGCGACGACCCCGGACTGCACGATCTCGCGGATGCCATAGGGCTCCACCATCCGCATCAGCGCCTCTAGCTTCGACCGGGTGCCCGTCGCCTCGATGGTCAGCGCGTCGGGCGAAACGTCGATGACCTTGGCGCGGAACAACGTCACGGCCTCGATCACCTGGGTGCGCACGCTGGCGTCGGCGCGCACCTTCACCAGGAGCAGTTCGCGGGCAACCGAGGATTCCTCGTCCTGCTCCACAATCTTGATCACGTTCACCAGCTTGTTGAGCTGCTTGGTGACCTGCTCGAGCGGCAGTTCGTCGACGGTCACGACGATAGTCATACGGGAGATGGACGGGACCTCGGTGCCGCCCACGGCCAGCGATTCGATATTGAATCCACGCCGGGAGAACAACGACGCGACGCGCGCGAGCACACCGGGTTTGTCCTCGACGAGCACACTCAAAGTGTGCGTGGTGCTCACTGACCGTCCTCCTTTGCAGCGCCGTTTGCGGCGCGCTTCGCGCCGGCGTCCATTGCCTCGTGAATCACGGCGGGCTCGGATGCGGCCTCGTCGTCGTCGAACAGCGGACGGATGCCGCGAGCCGCCTGAATCTCGTCATTGCTCGTGCCGGCGGCGACCATCGGCCACACCTGCGCGTCCGCACCGACGATGAAGTCGATGACGACCGGACGGTCATTGATCGACTGCGCCTCGCGGATCGCGGCCTCCACGTCTTCCTCGCGCTCCACGCGAATTCCGTGGCAGCCCAAGGCTTCTGCGAGCTTGACGAAGTCCGGGATGCGGACCTGACCATGCGTGCCGAGGTTGGTGTTCGAGTAGCGCTCCTCGTAGAAAAGCGTCTGCCACTGGCGGACCATGCCGAGGTTGCCGTTGTTGATCAGCGCGACCTTGATCGGCACACCCTCGACCGCGCAGGTGGCCAACTCCTGGTTGGTCATCTGGAAGCAGCCGTCGCCGTCGATCGCCCACACCTCGGTGTCGGGCATACCCATCTTGGCGCCCATCGCGGCGGGCACTGCGTAGCCCATCGTGCCGAGGCCACCGGAATTCAGCCAGGTGCGCGGCTTTTCGTACTTGACGAACTGGGCCGCCCACATCTGGTGCTGTCCGACACCGGCGCAGTAGATCGCGTCCGGTCCGGCCAGCCGGCCGACGGCCTCGATCACGTACTCCGGCGAGAGCGCGCCGTCGGCGGGCCGGTCGTAGGCCAGCGGGTAGGTGCGCCGGATGCCGTCGAGGTAGTCCCACCACTTCGCGATATCGAGCGTCGCGTTGGTGGCATGCTCGTTGCGGATGGCCTCGATGAGCTCGACGATCACCTCGCGGCAGTCGCCCACGATCGGGACGTCGGCCTTACGGTTCTTGCCGATCTCCGCCGGGTCGATGTCCGCGTGGATCACCTTGGCGTCGGGTGCGAACGAGTTGAGCTGGCCGGTGACGCGGTCGTCGAAGCGCGCGCCGAGCGTGATCAGCAGGTCGCTGCGCTGCAGCGCGGCCACCGCGGCGACGGTGCCGTGCATACCGGGCATGCCGCAGTTGAGCTGATGGCTGTCCGGGAACGCGCCGCGGGCCATCAGGGTCGTGACGACCGGGATGCCGGTGAGCTCGGCGAGTTCGAACAGTTCGGCCGAGGCGTCGGCCTTGATCACGCCGCCGCCGACGTAGAGCACCGGCTGCTTCGACTCCATGATCAGGCGGGCAGCCTCGCGCACCTGCTTGCCGTGCGGCTTGGTCACCGGGCGGTAGCCGGGCAGACGCATCTCCGGCGGCCAGGTGAAGGTGGTCTTGGCCTGCAGGACGTCCTTGGGGATATCGACGAGCACCGTGCCGGGTCGGCCGGTGGACGCGATGTAGAACGCCTCCGCGAGGATGCGCGGGATGTCCACGCCCTCGGTGACGAGGAAGTTGTGCTTGGTGACGGGCATGGTGATGCCCGAGATGTCGGCTTCCTGGAACGCGTCGGTGCCGATCAGGGCCCGCCCGACCTGGCCAGTGATGGCCACGACGGGAACCGAATCCATCTGCGCGTCCGCCAGCGGGGTGACCAGGTTGGTCGCACCCGGACCCGAGGTCGCCATGCACACGCCGACGCGTCCGGTCGCCTGTGCATAACCGGTCGCGGCGTGGCCGGCGCCCTGCTCGTGACGGACGAGGACGTGGCGGACCTTCTTCGAATCGAACAGCGGGTCGTACACGGGCAGCACCGCACCACCCGGAATACCGAACACCGTGTCGACATCAAGCTCTTCGAGCGCGCGCACTACAGACTGGGCACCGGTGACCTGCTCGGGGGCGAGCTGGCGACGGGCCTGAGTCGGTGCGGCTGGTGCCGCCGGAGTGGGCTGGCTGGCCTGCGCTGCCGACCTTGCGGTCGACGGCCCGGGCCGGGCGGTTGGTGCGCTCACTGTGCTTCCTTACGGATCGCGGTGGGTTCCTTGGGTTCCTAATTGGTGCCAAATGCCTCGACACAACAAAAAACCCCCGTCAGCCGGGATGCTGATCGAGGGTGGCGCGTCGTGCGAAGAGCTGAAAGTATCGGCTCAGGCGACGACGCGCCTGCCGATTACGAGCAACTCATTTCGGTACACGCACATGACGGTATTCAACTGGTTACCGTCGAGTCAAACTCGTTCCTGCTGCATCCCAGAATGTGGGAACGATTCTACGCAATGCGAAGATGTAGGTGTGTCGACACCGCAAGATCCGCAGATCCAGCCCTCGCAGAGCCCCGACGAGACCTCTTCGGAAGCCCTCACCGCTGCCCCGGCGACGGTGCGCCATGTCATTCGAATTCAGAAGCTCGCATACCTCGCCGTCATCATGCTGTTCATCAGTGTGAGCTTCCCGGTCATCGGCTGGCCGGCCGCCTTCGGCTGGCTGCTCGTGATTCCAATCGGCGTCCTGGTGTGGGTACTGCGGAGTCGTACCACCATCACCACCGAGGGACTCGTCACACAGACCGTGTTCGGCGGGCAAAAGGTGGCGTGGACCGATGTCGAGGGCGTCCGCTTCCCCAAGCGCGGATGGGCGCGTGCGCATCTGCGCGACGGCAGCGAGGTGACCCTGCCCGCGGTGAGCTTCGACCGAGTACGTGAACTCGCCGTCGCATCCGATGGCCGCATTCCGGACCCGTATGTGGGACAGCCGATCGAAGATCCCAGTCCGGCAGAGGAAGGCACCTCCGCCACTACCGAGGACGATGCGACCGAATCCAGTCGCAACGGCTCGTCGGAGTAGCATCGAAAGCCTGCTCAGCACTGCGTTCGGCGTCTCCGCCGTCCGCCCCAGCCCCCGAAGGTCCAAGGAAGTCGCATGTCCTCGCAGCCCTCGAATACTCCTCTGCCCCGCTTGCGTTCGCGCACCACGACGGTCGGCCGCAACGCCGCCGGCGCCCGCGCGCTGTGGCGCGCCACCGGCATGACGGATTCGGACTTCGGCAAGCCGATCGTCGCGATTGCGAACTCCTACACGCAGTTCGTGCCCGGCCACGTTCATCTCAAGGACGTCGGCGAGATCGTGGCCGAGACGGTCCGTTCCGCCGGTGGTGTGCCGCGCGAATTCCACACCATCGCAGTCGATGACGGCATCGCGATGGGCCACGGCGGCATGCTATACTCGCTGCCGAGCCGCGAAATCATTGCCGACTCCGTCGAATACATGGTCAACGCGCATACCGCCGACGCGCTCGTGTGTATCTCCAACTGCGACAAGATCACTCCCGGGATGCTCAATGCCGCGATGCGCCTGAACATCCCGACGGTCTTCGTGTCCGGCGGCCCGATGGAAGCGGGCAAGGCCGTCGTCGTCGGCGGTGTCGCCCAGGCCCCGACGGACCTCATCACCGCGATCTCCGCGTCGGCCAACGACTCGGTCAGCGAGGAAGGCCTCGATGAGGTCGAGCGCAGCGCCTGCCCGACCTGCGGTTCCTGCTCGGGCATGTTCACCGCCAACTCGATGAACTGCCTCACCGAGGCGCTCGGCCTTTCGCTTCCGGGCAACGGCTCGACGCTGGCCACCCACGCCGCGCGCCGCGCGCTGTTCGAGAAGGCCGGCACCGTCGTGGTCGAGGCCGCGCTGCGCTACTACCGCGATGGCGACGAGTCGGTGCTGCCGCGAAACATAGCCTCCCCCAAGGCATTCCGCAACGCAATGGCCCTCGATGTGGCCATGGGCGGTTCCACGAACACGGTGCTGCACACCCTTGCCGCCGCGCAGGAGGGTGAGGTCGACTTCGATCTCGAGACCATCGACGAGATCAGCCGCCGGGTGCCGTGCCTGTCGAAGGTGTCGCCGAACTCGGATTACCACATGGAGGACGTCCACCGGGCCGGTGGCATCCCCGCGATCCTGGGCGAACTGCGCCGCGCCGGTCTGCTCGAAACCGACGTCAGCACCGTGCACACCAAGAGCTTCGACGAGTGGCTCGACACCTGGGACATCCGTTCGGGCAAGGCATCCGATGAAGCCGTCGAGCTGTTCTACGCGGCACCGGGCGGCGTCCGCACCACAGAGCCGTTCTCCACGAGCAACCGCTGGAGCTCGCTGGACACCGACGCCACCGGCGGTTGCATCCGCGACCTGGAGAACGCGTACACCGTCGAGGGTGGCCTGTGCGTGCTGCGCGGCAATGTCGCGCTCGACGGCGCGATCCTCAAGACGGCAGGCATCGACGAGGAACTGTTCAGCTTCCAGGGCCCGGCGGTCGTCGTCGAGTCCCAGGAAGAGGCCGTCTCGAAGATCCTGAACAAGGAGATCAAGCCGGGCGACGTGATTGTCGTGCGCTACGAAGGCCCCAAGGGCGGCCCGGGCATGCAGGAAATGCTGCACCCCACTGCCTTCCTCAAGGGCGCGGGCCTCGGCAAGGTGTGCGCGCTGATCACCGACGGCCGGTTCTCCGGTGGCACTTCGGGTCTTTCGATCGGGCACATCTCCCCAGAGGCCGCAGCGGGCGGCACGATCGGACTCGTCGAGAACGGCGACCAGATCCGGATCGACGTCAAGACCCGCGCGCTCGAGGTGCTCGTCGACGACGAGGTGCTCGCCGATCGCCGCGCCAAGATGGAAGCCCGCGAACGGCCGTGGCAGCCGGTGGACCGCCAGCGCACAGTCACGACCGCGCTGCGTGCCTACGCCGCACTCGCCACGTCTGCGGACAAGGGCGCCGTCCGGTACGTGCCGTAACCGGCGCGCCATATCTCAACGCGAGTAGTCGTTGATCGGTGCGCGCCCTCCTAGGAAGCGCGCGATCAACTGGCCCATTGCAAAGGCGCACCATCCGTCAGGACCAAATCTCGACGCGCACCTTTTGAGGTCACCGCGCACGCCTGGGCGCGCGCGCTCGCCGCAAAAGGTGCGCGATGACTCGGGTTTATCCACAGGCGGAAACTTTCGTTGACCGTTGCCTGTCGGATTCGGCAATCCTCGACGAGTGAGTACCGATCTGCCGCAACTGATTCGGCGGCGCGACGCCCTTGCCCGCGGCTTCTCCGACGACGAACTGCAACGAGAGCGACGCGGCGGACGACTGCATGTCGTCCGGCCCGGCTACTACGTCCAGTCTCTCGACGCCACTGATGATCTCGGCAGGCATCGGCTGGATATCGAGGCGACCGTCGCGGCGTCTGGGCCGGACGCTGTCGTCAGTCACGTGTCGGCCGCACTCCTGCATGGCATTGCGCTGTGGGACATTCCGCTCGACCGGGTGCATCTGACACTCGATGCGCGTTCGGGCGGTCGAATCGTACGCCGTCGGCATGTCCACACCACGCCACTGTCGGCCGACGAGATCGCAACGGTCGAGGGCGTCGCGGTAACCTCGGCCGCCCGGACGGTTATCGATCTCGCGCGGACAATCCCGTTCGAACACGGGGTGGTCGTCGCCGACTCGGCATTGCACGAGGGACTGGTGTCCCTGGGCGACTTGGCGCTGGCGCTCGAAATGGCCGGTGTGCGGCGCGGTGTTCCGCGTGCCCGCCGCGTCCTCGCCTTCGCCGATGGGCGCAGCGAATCGGTCGGCGAATCGCGCTCGCGTGTGCTGATGCACTCCGAGCACCTCCCAGCCCCTGACCTGCAGCGCGAGATCCGCGACGACGCGGGAAGGACACTTGGCCGCGTCGACTTCTTCTTCGAGCGGTACAACACCATTGGCGAGTTCGACGGGATGGCCAAGTACGTCCGCTACTTACGGCACGGTGAATCACCCGCAGACGCGGTCGAGCGCGAGAAGATCCGCGAGGACGGACTGCGGGCGACGTCGGCAGCAGTCGCGCGCTGGACGTGGAGCGATCTCGCCACGCCTACCGTCGTCACGCAACGGCTGCGGCGCGCATTCGAGTTGGGCCTGCGCCGGTGAGCGCGGACTTTCTCAGCTCAGCGCGCACGCCTGGGCGTGCGCGCTCGCCGCAAAAGGTGCGGATCAGATGAACGGGTTGCCGCCGTGCAGGAAGATCCAGGTGCACGCGGCAGCCGCGACGGCGCACAGCAACACGAACACCGATCCGACTGCCGGGCGAGTGGCCCATCCGCGATTGCCGTCGAGCGAATACCGGCCGGGTCCGGTGAGGATCAGGGCGGTTGTTGCGCCCACCAGCACCGACTCCAATTCGGGTCCGTCGGGGTTGAAGTACTGCAACCCGGGCGAAGCGACCTGGCGGAACAGCCACGCATCGATGGCGACGGCCAGTAGCGCTCCCGCGGCGAAGGGCGAAGCCAGGCCGAGGATGAGCAGCGTGCCGCCGGCGATCTCACCCGCGATCACCAGCACACCCGCGACCACCGGCTCGTCCCAACCGCCGCGGTCCATCATCGATTCGATGCCGTCGAGACCGGGTCCGCCCCACCAACCGGTGAGCTTCTGCAGACCGTGCACCAGGAAGACGGCGCCGATAGTGACACGCATGACGAGCAGACCGAGGTCGGTGGTGCCGCGCCGCTGCGTTTCGTCGCGGTCGCGCTGAGGGGTCACTGCCGTCCCTGCCGCGTTGTCGGCCCGGCCGGGGGCCGGGCTGGCGAACGCGTAGGTCCGCGACTCCTCCGCAGCCGGCGCGCCGGAATAGGTCGGCAGTTCCTGGGTGGGACTGGATTGTGGAGCGTATGCCGGAGTTTGCGCCGGGTCCGGACCGAGATCGTCATCGGTCTGCGGCACGCTCGTCTGTCCCGGCCGGACAATCTGCTCGGTCGGCTCGTCGTACGGGCTGGACGCGCGCCCGGGTTTGGGCGACTGATTCGAGGGATCGTCGGTCACAACGACGAGGGTAGGACGGGTGCCGGGCCTCGCGCAGAATTCAGCGCGGCGCGTCACTGTACGGACTACTCTGTGCCACCCCGTTGCGGCATCTCGACGCCGATTTCCGTAACGTCACAGCCATGGGGTTTCGGGCGACGCCGCAATGGCGGCGGGCGGTATTCGCGCTCGCGATGGGATCGGCACTGCTCGCGTCCGGTTGCGCACGGTTCGACGACTCGGCCTCGACCCCGTTCAGCCCGGAACCCAGCTTCGGCAACGGTGCCGAGGTCCAGCCCGGTGAGCCGACCCCGCCAACCACCACGACGACCACGCCGAGGCAGGCGACCGGCCCGTGTATCGACCCGGACCCGAACGTCGTCGCAACATGCCTCGACACCACCGGCGGTCTCGTCGTGCTTCCGGACGCGGCCTCCGCGCTGGTCACCGAGCGCCGAACCGGGCGACTGCTTCAGGTGGCGCAAGGCCAGGCGCCGCGCGAGGTTGCCTCGTTCCAGGTGGATGGATCGTCGGATGGCGGCCTGCTCGATATCGCCCTCTCCCCGACCTTCACCGAAGACGGTCTGATCTACGCCTACATCACCACGCCGACCGACAACCGCGTCGTGCGCATCGCCCCGGGTGACGTCCCCAAGGATGTCCTGACTGGAATTCCCAAGGGCGCCACCGCAAATCGGGGTGCCATCGAATTCGTCGGCCGTGACGAACTGCTTGTGCTGACCGGCGATGCCGGGGACCCCGCCGCGGCCGACAACCCGGCCTCACTCGCGGGAAAGCTACTGCGGGTGAACTCGCCGATCCCGGGTGCCACCCCGCCCCCGCAGGTCGCGCTTTCGGGGATCCACACTGCCGGCGACGTGTGCACCGAGGGCAACGGAACGATCTGGGTGACCGACCGCACCGGCACCGAGGACCGACTGCAGCGCATCGCTTCGGACGGCGCGGTGATGTCGCCGGTATGGACCTGGCCGGAGCGACCTGGGGTAGCCGGCTGCGCGGCGGGTGCGGGCGCGGTGGCGGTGGCGCTCAATGACGGACGGGCGATCGCCATGGTCTCGGTCGATCCGAATTCCGGGTCGGTTAGTGCCGCGCCGTCGCTGATCGTGCAGGACCGCTACGGACGGCTCAATGGCGCCTCGGTGGGCGCCGACGGAATCCTGTGGTCGGCGACGATCAACAAGGATGGCGGCCAGCCGGGACCGAACGACGATCGGGTCATCCGCATCCCGATTCCGCAGAACGGTGGCGGTACGGACTAGCGGCGGCTATCC
This sequence comes from Aldersonia kunmingensis, assembly GCF_001646865.1. GTDB lineage: Bacteria > Actinomycetota > Actinomycetes > Mycobacteriales > Mycobacteriaceae > Aldersonia > Aldersonia kunmingensis. Next base: position 16,907 of record NZ_LRRB01000134.1, read on the forward strand.
ACAGGAAGTCGCCCCTCTGGCCCGCCCGTGAACGGAAGATCCGTTGCGTTAGACGGAGTGAACGCTTCCGTTCACTCCGCAAACGGAAACCCGGCTATCCACAAGCCTCGAGCACGAGTTCGCGCACGCGCGCTGCGTCCGCCTGGCCACGGGTGGCCTTCATGACGTCGCCGACGATCTTGCCTGCGGCCTGCACCTTGCCGCTGCGGATCTTTTCGGCGATGTCGGGGTTGGCGGCGAGCGCCTTCTCCACCTCGGACTTGAGCGCGCTGTCGTCGCTCACCACGACAAGGCCGCGCGCCTCGACCACGGCCTCGGGCTCACCCTCGCCGGCGAGGACGCCGTCGATCACCTGGCGGGCACCCTTGTTGTTGACCTTGCCGTCGGCGACGAGCGCGATCACCTGCGCCACCTGCTCGGGCGTGATCGGCAGCTGGTCGAGTTCGACCTCGCGCTCGTTCGCCTTCTCCGTGAGGTAGGCGACCCACCACGAGCGGGCCTCCTTGGACGGCGCGCCGGCATCGACGGTCGCGATGATGAGGTCGAGGGCGCCCGCGTTCATCAGGTCGCGCATCACCTCGTCGGAGATCTCCCAATCGGCCTGAATCCGCGCGCGCCGCAGCCACGGCAATTCGGGGATCGTGCCGCGCAGTTCTTCCACCCAGGCAGCGTCCGGGGCGATCGGCTCGAGATCGGGCTCAGGGAAGTAGCGGTAGTCCTCGGCGGTCTCCTTGCGGCGACCGGGCGAGGTGCTGCCGTCGCCCTCCTGGAAATGGCGGGTCTCCTGCACAACGGTGCCACCGGAGTCGAGCACCGCAGCCTGGCGGCGCATCTCGTAGCGCACCGCGGTTTCGACGCTGCGCAGCGAGTTGACGTTCTTGGTCTCGGTGCGGGTGCCGAACTCGGGCGCGCCGATCAACATGAGCGAGACGTTGGCATCGCAACGCAGCGAGCCCTGCTCCATCTTCACATCGGAAACCTGCAACGCCTTCAGCAGATCGCGCAACGCCGTGACGTACGCGCGGGCCACCTCGGGGGCACGCTCGCCGGCGCCGGTGATCGGCTTGGTGACGATCTCGATCAGCGGCACACCCGCGCGGTTGTAGTCCAGCAGCGAGTGGCTTGCACCGTGGATACGACCGGTGGCGCCGCCGACGTGCAACGACTTTCCGGTGTCCTCCTCCATGTGCGCGCGCTCGATATCCACGCGGAAGGTGCTGCCGTCGTCGAGCACCACGTCGAGGTACCCGTTGGTGGCAATCGGCTCGTCGTACTGCGAGATCTGGTAGTTCTTCGGCTGGTCCGGGTAGAAGTAGTTCTTTCGCGCGAACCGGCCCCACGGGGTGATGGCGCAGTTCAGCGAAAGGCCGATGCGGATGGCCGACTCGACCGCGACCTGGTTGACCACCGGCAGCGATCCGGGCAGGCCTAGGCACACCGGGCAGACCTGCGTGTTGGGCTCCGCACCGAAGTCGGTCGGGCAGCCACAGAACATCTTGGTGGCCGTGCCGAGTTCGACGTGGACCTCCATGCCGAGCACGGGCTCGTACTTGGCGAGGACATCGGCATAGTCGACGAGTTCGACGGTCGCTGCGGTCATGACTCGATTATCCAGTGCCGCTAGCCGAAGAATGCAGCCGCATCCGTGTACCGGCTCTGTGGCACGCGCTTGAGCTGGCGGGTCGCGTCGCCCAGGTCGACCAGTTCGATCTCGCTGCCCCTCAGCGACACCATCTTGCCGAACTCCCCCGCGTGCGCCGCATCCACTGCGTTGACCCCGAAACGAGTGGCCAGCACGCGGTCGTAGGCGGTCGGTGTGCCACCGCGCTGGACGTGCCCGAGCACGGTGGTGCGCACCTCTTTGTTGATTCGCCGCTCGATCTCGGCGCCAAGTTGCGCTGCGACACCGGTGAACTTCTCATGCCCGAATTCGTCGATGCCGCCCTCACGCAGCGACATCGACGACGGATCCGGATGCGCACCCTCGGCCACCACGCAGATGAAATGCGACATCCCGCCCTGGAACCGCCGCTTGATCAGCCGACACACCTCGTCGACGTCGAACGGCACCTCCGGAATGATCGTCATGTGCGCGCCGCTGGCCAGGCCGGCATTGAGCGCGATCCAGCCGGAGTGCCGGCCCATCACCTCGACGAGCATCACGCGCTGATGCGATTCGGCCGTGCTGTGCAGTCGGTCGATCGCGTCGGTGGCGATCTGCAACGCCGTGTCGTGGCCGAAGGTGACATCGGTGCAGTCGATGTCGTTGTCGATGGTCTTCGGGACCCCGACGACGGGAACACCCTCGTCTGCAAGCCAGTGCGCCGCGGTGAGCGTGCCCTCGCCGCCGATCGGGATCAGCACGTCGACGCCGTTGTCGTCGAGGGTCTGTTTGATCTGATCGAGTCCGGCCTTCAGCTTGTCCGGGTTCACCCGGGCCGTGCCGAGCATCGTGCCGCCCTTGGTGAGCAGCCGGTCGATCCGGTCGTCGTTCTGAATCTGGATCTTGCGGTCCTCGAGCAACCCGCGCCAGCCATCCTGGAAGCCCACGATCGAGTCCGAATACCGGGTGCTGGCTGTGCGCACGACGGCGCGGATGACGGCGTTCAGGCCAGGGCAGTCGCCGCCGCCGGTCAGCACTCCGATACGCATGACAACCCCCTCGCACTTGCGGCAGGTCCGACTTGTTTCATCTTGCCGCGAATCGCCCTGTTGCGCGCGATTCGCTCGATGCGACGCAGAAAATCAGGGGTTCCACTGGACGGACGACTTGATATGTTTTAGGTCACGTTCTCTCAGAGGGGTTGCCCATGAGCACCAACACCGTCGCCCGTCAGTGCACGTTGTGCGAGGCGCACTGCGGAATCCTGGTCACCGTCGACGACAACCGGGTCACACGGATTGAGGGCAACCCCGACGATGTTCTATCGCACGGGTACATCTGCCCGAAGGCGACGGCGATGGGCGACCTGCACCACGACCCGGAACGGCTGCGCCGTCCGATGCGCAAGGTCGGCGACGGATTCGAGGAGATCGGCTGGGACGAGGCCATCGCGCTCGTCGGCGAGAACCTGCGGAGGATCCAGAAGAAGCACGGCCGCCACTCGATCGCGATGTACCTCGGCAATCCCGCCGCACACAGCCCCTCGTTCATCTGGGGCACGCTGCTGCGCACCGTGCTGTTGACGAACCACTTCTACACGGCGTCCTCGATCGATCAGTTTCCGCAGGAGTTCGTGGCCTGGAAGATGTTCGGCTCGAACGTGTTGGCGCCGGTCGCGGATATCGACCGGACCGACCGACTGGTGATTCTCGGCGCCAACCCGGCCGTCTCGAACGGCTCGGTCACCACGATGCCGGACGCCAAGGGACGGATCCGTGCCATCCGCAAGCGGGGCGGCAAGGTCGTTGTCATCGACCCGCGTCGCACCGAGACGGCCCGGCTCGCTGACGAGCACATCTCCGTCCGCCCCGGCGGTGACACGTTCCTGCTGCTCGGAGTACTGCACACGCTCTTCGCCGACGGTATGACCCCGCCCAATTCGACGGTCCCCATCGCCGACTGGAACGACCTCGCGGAACTCGTCGCTCCCTGCACGCCCGAGGCAATGGCGCTGCGATCCGGAGTGGACGCGGACACGATCCGGCGCTTCGCCCGCGAGCACCGCGAGGCGAAGTCCGCTCTCGTGTACGCGCGCATCGGGGTGTGCCAGCAGACCACCGGAACCATCACCCACTGGCTCGTCAACACACTCAATGCGGTCACGGGCAATCTCGATCGTCCCGGCGGCCAGATGTACACGACTCCCCCGATCGACGCGGCGGGCATGCTGCGGCGAGCCGGCACCGGCTACGGCGCGTGGACCGACCGGACGGGTACCCGCAAGTCGTTCCGCGGCGAACTGCCGGTCGTCGGTCTCGCGGACGAAATTCTCGCCGACGATGCCGACGCCGTCCGCGCGCTGGTCACCTATGCCGGCAATCCCGTGTTGTCCACCCCGCAGAAGGGGCGCCTCGACGAAGCGCTCGACAAGCTGGATTTCTATGTCGCAGTGGACATGTACCTCACCGAAACCTCGCGCCATGCCGATGTCGTGCTGCCGCCGATCTCGCATCTCGAGCGCGAGGAGTTCGACATCCTGTTCCCGGTGTTCTCGGTGCGCAACAACGCGCGCTACAACGCACGGGTGATCGAACCGGCTCCCGGCGCGCCCGAGGACTGGGAGATCCTCGCCGATCTCACGGTCGAGATGACGCCAATGCCATTGCGCCGCTTCACGGGTCGGCTCGCCAAGGCGGTCGTTCGTCGGATGAGCCCGATGCGCCTATCCGCAGTGGGTGTCGCAGTCGGACCGCACGGCGTGCTGCGCAAGGGGCCGCGCGGAATGACGATCAAGAAGGTCAAGAACAGCGCCGGAGGCATCGACCTCGGCCCGCTGGTACCGCGCTTGGCGAAGCTGATCGTGACACCGGACCGGAAGGTCCATGTCGCGCCCGAAGAATTCGTCGCCGAGGCGAAGCGACTGCTCGACGAGCAGCCCACCAGCGAGCGCGTCGAGTACGACCTGCACCTGATCGGCCGACGACACCTGCGGTCGAACAACTCCTGGCTGCACAACATCGAATCGATGGTGAAGGGCCGCGACCGTTGCACGGTGCTGATGCACCCGGAGGACGCCACTACGCGGGGACTTGTCGACGGTCAGGCGGTGAACGTCGCTTCCAAGGTTGGAAGCATCGAGGTTCCCGTCGAGGTCAGCGACGAGATTCGCGTTGGCACCGTTGCCATCCCGCACGGCTGGGGACACGACGAGAAGGGCGTTGGCTGGTCGACGGCCGCCGCTCACCCCGGCGCCAACGTCAACCTGCTGCATGACACAGCGACGACGGATACGTTCACGGGAAACGCTGCGGTGAACTCGACGATGGTGCGCGTCTCGGGGTTGTGAACACCCGGCCGCGCAGGTGCACCTCCATCGCGACCAATGAGGCTGGATCCGCAATCGCTCGAGCCCACCCGTTCTCACCAACGCAGTCGTAGGCACCGCTGCCGCTGCCACCGATGGCGATGACCTCTGTTGGGCGGTCGTAAGTCGATTCGGTCTCGACGAGGGGATTGACGAGAAATTCCGCGCCGGTTTCGATCGCACCTTTTTCGAGATAAATTCGCGACAAAGCGCGGAAGGTTACTCCTATTCGACACCCTCAATGTGCCGAATGGTAACCAATTCGTGACAGTTGGCCCCAATTTTGTCACTATTCTGCATGAGTCTGAGTCATTTGCAATTGTGGGCTATCACCCACCGGTAAATCTTGGTTTACAGCGCCGACGCTGCATCGGGCATCGACCAATCCAGGTGGAAGGCAGCGGTGCGGCACATCACCCACGATTCAAAGGAAGGCCGCGCAAGAAACTCCGAGAGTTTCGCAAATTCGTCGCGATCGGCGGCGCCGTCGCAGGAATGACAATCGGGTTGGCAGCACCCGCGATCGCCCAGAGGGGCGACCCCGGCTTCGGCAGCAGCCGCCTCGGCGGGAGCTCGTGTTTCAGCCCCGCTGTCACGCCAGAGTTCACCTGGGGCTGGTACTAACCGAATCCCCTTACCGCGGCACCCCAGTTCGTTGACGGGCCCGGCGGACCCGACCAGCGTGGTCGTGGGTCGCTCGACTTCTCGACCCAACCTGGAACTCCCCTTCTCGGGCAACGCGACTATTTCCATCCGGGTGACAATATCCCGTTGGCCGACGTGTTCGGGCCAGGCTTCGAACTCGGATACATGTTCTGGTCGGGCAACACCTCGAACGCCCCGACCTTCCAGCTTCGGCTCGGCGGCTGGAGCTTCGGGACAGGTCTCGAGATCCCTTCGGTGACCTGGGATCCCGGGGATAACGGCGGGTTCCAAACATCCAAGTGGGAAACTCGGACCAACCTGCAATCCGCCCAGGGCCAGTGGAGGGTTTCGCACTCGACGGGGGGTGTGTCGCCCGGTGGACTCGCCACCCTGCGGCAGATCGCCGATGCGAACCCCAACGCCTACATCATGGAATACGGTGTGGTGTCCGGCAATCTGACAGGGAACCTTTCCGGAACCAAGTACGCCGATGGCGTGAGGTACGGCTGCACCAACTGGGATTTCGAACCCGGACTCTTCAACAGCGGAAGCTTTGGTAGCGGCTAACAAAGCGCGCTCGCCTGCTCTGGTCAACTGCGAAAACCCAGGCCACCCGCGTGGCCTAGGTTTTCGGATGTAGCGGGACCCTCGCCAGGTAGACATCCAGCGATCTCCTGGCAGCGCTTCGCCAAGTGCGGGCCGGGCACCGCACCGCACCGCACCGCACCGCACCGCACAAGGCCTATACGCCGCTGCCCGGCAACGCCCCTCGCGCCGCCTCGTATGCCGCACCCACCCGGTACAACCGATCGTCGGCCAGCGCCGGCGCCATGATCTGCAGCCCCACCGGCAGCCCGTCGTCAGCCGACAGACCCGACGGCACCGACATCGCACAATGCCCCGCGAGATTGGTTGGGAGCGTGCACAGGTCGGACAGGTACATCGCCAGCGGATCGTCGACCTTCTCGCCCAGCTTCCACGGCGTGAACGGACTCGTCGGCGAGACCAGGACATCGGCCTGCTCGTAGGCCTTGTCGAAATCGCGCGCGATGAGCGTACGGACCTTGAGCGCCTGGCCGTAATACGCGTCGTAGTAGCCCGCCGACAGCGCGTAAGTACCGATCATGATGCGCCGCTTGACTTCCGGGCCGAAGCCGGCCGCGCGCGTCGTCGCCATTACCTGCTCGGCGCTGCGAGTGCCGTCGTCACCACTGCGCAGGCCGTAGCGCATCGCGTCGAAGCGCGCGAGATTCGAGGACACCTCGCTTGGCAGGATCAAATAGTAAGCGGCAAGGGCATATTCGAAGTGCGGGCACGAAACCTCGACCACCTCGGCACCGAGGTCGGTGAGCTTGGCCACCGCGGCGTCGAACGACGAGATGACGCCCGGTTGGTAACTATCCGAGTGCAGTTCCTTCACCACACCGATACGAACGCCGCGCAGGTCTCCCTCGGCCCCGGCGCGGGCCGCGGAAACCAACGGCGGCACCGGCGCGTCGACCGACGTGGAGTCGCGCGGGTCGTGTCCGGCAATCACCTCGTGCAGCAGCGCCGTGTCCAGCACGGTGCGGCCGCATGGCCCACCCTGATCGAGCGACGAGGCGCACGCCACGAGCCCGTAGCGCGACACCGTGCCGTACGTCGGCTTGGTGCCCACCGTCGCCGTCACGGCGGCCGGCTGGCGGATCGAACCACCGGTGTCGGTGCCGATCGCCAGTGGCGCCTGGAACGACGCGAGTGCCGCCGCTGACCCGCCACCGGAGCCGCCCGGAATCCGGCTGGTATCCCATGGATTCCGCGTCGGACCGTAGGCCGAGTTCTCGGTCGACGAGCCCATCGCGAACTCGTCCATGTTGGTCTTGCCGAGGATCGGGATGCCAGCCTCACGCAGCCGCGTCGTCAGCGTTGCGTCGTAGGGCGATACCCAGCCCTCGAGGATCTTCGAACCGCACGTCGTCGGCATGTCGGTGGTGGTGAACACGTCCTTGAGCGCCAACGGGACACCCGCGAGCGGCGATGCCGGAGTGCCACCGTCCGCGAGGAGCTTGTCCACCTCGGCGGCGGTCGCGAGCGCGGCGTCGGAGGCCACGTGCAAGAACGCGTTGTACTCACCGTCGACCGCCGCGATGCGGTCCAGGTGGGCCTGGGTGACCTCCACCGAGGACACCTCGCGCGAATGTATCAGGCCGGCCAGCTCCGCAGCGGACAGCCGGGTCGGATCGGCGCTCATTCGCCCTCCCCCAGGATCTGCGGCACCAGGAAGCGCTGCTCCTCGACTGCGGGCGCACCGGACAAGGCCTGCTCCGGCGTGAGGCTCGGGGCGAGCACGTCCGGGCGGGTGACGTTGGTGACCGGGTTGGGCGTGGCCGTCGCGGGAACATCGTCCGCAGCGACCTCGGCAACCGCGGCCACATGGCTCAGGATCGAGTCCAACTGACCCGCGTAATGGTCGAGTTCGGCTTCGGTGAGGTCGAGCCGGGACAGCCGGGCGAGGTGAGCTACCTCGTCGCGGGAGATGGCAGGCACCGCGTGCGCCCCTTTCAGGTTCGTTGCGGAAGGTCGGTGTGGAGACCGACGCGGGTCCATCCGGACCGCGCGTTTCTGGAGAACAGCCTAGCGACGTCGCCTTTCGGTGCTCGAGCCGCCCGTGTGCGCTCGTGCACCGCGCCGAGTCGAACTCGTCGTGCCTAGGTGAGACTATTGCTGTGCACCGCCTCCCGCGGTCGGGGGATTGCCGTGCAGCCTCGTCGATGAGGCTCGATATTTGCGGCGAAGAGAGGATCTGACGTGTCATTCCTGCTTCGCGTGCAGCTGCCGGACCGTCCGGGCAGTCTGGGCGCGCTCGCACTCGCGCTGGGCTCGGTCGGCGCCGACATCCTGTCGCTGGACGTGGTTGAGCGTGGCGCCGGATACGCCCTCGACGACCTCGTTGTCGAGGTCGGGCCCGGTTCACTTCCCGACACGCTGCTGAGTGCCGCCGAGGCGCTGGAGGGCGTTCGAGTCGATTCGATTCGACCCTTCACGGGCATGCTCGATACGCACCGCGAACTGGAACTGATCGATCAGGTCGCCACCGCACGCGACGACCGGCTGCAGACCCTCGTGGACGGCGCTCCGCGCGTCTTGCGGGTTGGTTGGAGCACTGTCGTCGACGTCGGACCGAACGGGGCATACCGCGTCGTTGGCAGCTCCGGAGCCCCCGAAACGCACGCCGGCGATGTGCCGTGGATGCCGCTGCAGAAGCCGGCGATCCTCGACAGCGAGGCCGACTGGGTGCCGCGCATCTGGAAGGACATGGACACCAAGCTCGCGGCCGCCCCGCTGGGCGATACCGGCAAGGCGCTGATGCTCGGCCGCCCGGGCGGTCCCGAGTTCCGGCCGTCCGAGGTCGCCCGGCTGGGCTACCTCGCCGGGATCATCGCGACGGTGCTGGGCTGATCCGGTACTCCAGCGCGGGCAGCACCAGCCCGGGTGCCACTTGTGAGTCCCGTTCGGGGACACGCACAAAGCCCAGGCGTTCGTAGATCCGCCTGGCCTCGACCATCTCGTCCATCGTGGTGATGACGATCCCCCGGTAGTTTCCGGCCGTCGCGAGGTCGAGCACATGCTGGACGAGCGTTGTGCCGACGCCGCGTCCGCGGACGGAATCCGCCACCGCGAGCATGCGGAATTCGATCTCGTCCGGCGCTGCCAGCCGGGCGTAGTAGCTCCCCGGGCGAGCGACGGTCACCGAGCCGACGATCTGCCCGTCCAACTCGGCGACGAGGATCTCGGCAGCCTCGGCCCGCTTCGCTGTGTCGGCGAGTTCCGTTGCGTACGGCGAGGTTTCGGCGATGAACCCGCCGCGGACATACACCTCGATGGTGAGCTCGCCGATCTCGTCGAACTCATCGGGACGCGCTTCACGAACGATCACGGACTGCACGCCTAGAACCTAACGCAGCGCAGGTCCGCGGTGATCACGAGCAAATGGCCCATCCCAGGGCCAAACTTGGGGCCACATGCTCGTGATCACTGCCGAGAGCGTGGGCGCACGAGAAGTGCGCTGTCCCCGAACTCGTGCCAGAGATACCCCTTCGCCAGCGCGGCTCGGTATGCCTCGCGCACCGTGTCGACGCCCGCCACTGCCTCGAGCAACATCAGGTGGGACGCACCCGGCGCGTGCCAGCCGGTGACGATGCCGTCCACCACCCGCGCCGGGTGGTGCGTGCCGAGAACGAGGTTCGTCCAGCCCGCAGTCGCCGACGCCCTGCCGTCGTCGGCCACCGCCGATTCCAGCGCTCGCGTGACGGTGGTGCCGATCGTGATGACCCGGCCGCCGTTCTCGTGCGTGAGGTTCACCAGACGTGCGGTGCTCTCCGGCACCGAGAACCGCTCGGGACTCGGCGGCTCACCTTGCTCGGGCGACGACACACCGGTGTGCAGCGTGATTGGGGCGACCACCACGCCGGACATCACCAGGTCGGTGACCAAGGTCTCGGTGAACGGTCTCGAAGCGCTGGGCATTTCCGCGCTGCCGAGCCTTCGGGCGAACACTGTGCGGTAGTAGTCCGGCGACCAGCGTTGCCGCACATAGGAATACGTGATCGGGCGGCCCTCGTGCTGCAGCCAGGTTTTGACATCGACTTCCAGCGCGAGATGTGCGATCCATAGCCTCTCGGCCGGCGGGAGCCACGGAGCAAGCAACTTGGCGACCACGCCGCCGGGCAGGCCGATCTCCATTCCGGCCAGCAGGCTCGCGGCCGCCGCCGGCTTCCCATCGGTCGTCCGCACCTCGAGCACCCACGTGCTGTCATCGAGCCAGGTGGCAAAATGCACGACCACCGGCACTCCATCGACGCGCGCGTCCACCGCGGCATTCATCGTGGCCGAATCGTTCACCACCACCAGATCACCAGGGCGCAGATATCGCGGCAGATCTCGGAAGATGCCGTGCGACACCGTATTTCCATCGGCGACGAGTAGCCGGACCTCATCGCGCGCGAGCCCACGTGCCTCCGGTGGTGCCGGCGCCTCCTGGTCTGGGGGCAGCACGAACCGCACTGACGAGGTGTCGTTGAGGACGGTCATGCTGGCACCCCTGCCCCAATTTCGGCGGCGACGAGGCGTCCGCTCGGCGGCCGGGTATCGATCAGCCGGAGCAACGCCGGCACCACCGTTTCCGGCTCGGGGCGATCGGAGATGTCCTCGCCCGGGAATGCCGCCTGGTGCATCTCGGTGCGCATATCGCCCGGATCGACTGCATAGAACCGCAATTCGGGGGTCTCCTCTCCCAGCACTGCACTCAGCTGATCCAGAGCAGCCTTGGATGCCCCGTATCCACCCCAGCCCTCATACGGGGCGACGGCAGCATCCGAACTGACGTCGATGATCGTTCCCTGCGCCGTACGAAGCTCCGGCAGCACAATTTGGATGAGATCGAGCGGCGCGACCACGTTCGTGTCGAGCACGCGCCGGAACTCGTCGAGCGGATACCGCTCGAGCCGTGGCAGCGGACTTGGGCCGAGGCGGCTCGCGTTGTTCACGAGCAGGTCGAGCCTGCCGCGTTCGCGCACGATCCGGCCGAGTTCGGCACGGTGGAGTTCATCGGTCACGTCTCCGGCCACCGCAGTGAAACCCGGCCCGAGTTCGTCGCCGAGACCGCGCAAACGATCGGCTCCCCGAGCAGTCCCCACCACCTGCCACCCGTCGGCGACCAGCCGGCGGGTCAGCGCCCGGCCGAGTCCGGCCGAGGCGCCGGTAATCAGTGCAGTCCTGTTGTCCGTCATCACGATCTCCCTCGTGTCGGCTACGAGGTCCATCGTGAAACCTGAATAAAGGTTTAGGTCAAGCGTCGGTTTCCGCAGGAGGCGCTACGGCGTCCGGTCCACCGTCGAGCAGCGCCCGGAAACCGGTCTCGTCGAGGACCGGAACACCCAACTCGATCGCCTTGTCGTGCTTCGACCCCGGTGCTTCACCTGCGACGACATAGGCGGTCTTCTTCGACACCGACCCCGCCGCCTTACCGCCACGCAGCAGGATCGCCTCCTTCGCCTGGTCGCGGGAGAAAGTATCGAGCGAACCGGTCACGACGATCGACAGACCTTCGAGATTCCGCTCGATCGACTCGTCCCGCTCGTCTTCCATCCGCACTCCGGCGTCGCGCCACTTGGCAACGATGTCCCGGTGCCAGTCGACGCCGAACCAGTCGACGACCGCGGCGGCGATCGTCCCGCCGACGCCCTCGACACCGCTCAACTCGTCCTCGGACGCCGCTTCGATGCGCTCGAGGCTGCCGAAATGGGTAGCCAGCGCACGCGCCGCCGTCGGCCCGACATGCCGAATCGACAGGCCGACGAGCACGCGCCACAGCGGCCGGTCCTTCGCGGCATCGAGATTGTCGAGCAGGCGCTTTCCGTTGGCGGACAGATTGCCCGCCTTCGTGGTGAACAGCGGGGTCTGCATCAGCTGGTCCTCGCTCAGCGAGAACAGATCACCCTCGTCGGCAATGACCTTCGCGTCGAGCAGGGCGATCGCAGCCTCGTAGCCGAGCACCTCGATATCGAATGCGCCGCGGCCTGCCACGTGAAAGACGCGCTCGCGCAACTGCGCTGGGCAGGATCGCGAATTCGGGCAGCGAATATCGGCGTCACCCTCCTTCGCCGGGGCGAGTTCGGTGCCGCACTCGGGGCAGTGCGTGGGCATCACGAATTCGCGGGCATCGGCCGGCCGCACATCGACCACCGGACCGAGCACCTCGGGGATGACATCGCCGGCCTTGCGGATGGTGACGGTGTCACCGATCAACACGCCCTTGCGCTTCACCTCGGATCCGTTGTGCAGCGTCGCCATCGCCACCGTCGATCCCGCGACGGTCACCGGCTCCATCACCGCGAACGGCGTCACCCGGCCAGTTCTCCCGACATTGACCTGAATGTCGAGCAGCTTGGTGGTGACCTCCTCCGGCGGGTATTTGTAGGCGATCGCCCAGCGCGGCGCCCGCGAGGTATTGCCGAGCCTGCGGTGCAGCGACATTTCGTCGACCTTGACCACGAGACCGTCGATCTCGTGCTCGATATCGTGCCGATGCTCGCCCCAATATTCGACGCGCTCGATCACGGCATCGGCTCCCTGCACGCGCCGGGTGTGCGGCGACACCGGCAGCCCCCAGGCAGCGAGCGCGACATAGGCCTCGAACTGCGAGCGCGGTTCGAATCCCTCGATCCGGCCGAACCCGTGGCAGTACATGCGCAGATTGCGCCGCGCGGTGACGGCAGGATCCTTCTGACGCAGCGAACCCGCGGCCGTGTTGCGCGGATTCGCGTACGGCGGTTTACCTTCCGCGACAATCGCGGCGTTGAGGATCTCGAAATCCTCGAGCCGGAAATACACCTCGCCACGCACTTCGAGCAGCGCGGGCACCGGGTACTCGTCGGTTGCGGCGAGCTTGTGCGGGATATCGGTGATCGTCTTGGCGTTGAGCGTGACGTCCTCGCCGGTGCGCCCGTCGCCACGGGTGGCTGCGCGGACCAGAACGCCGTTCTCGTACACCAGGTTCAGCGCGACGCCATCGATCTTCACCTCGCACAGATAGTGGAGATCCGGCCCGGTTTCCACCTCGACTCGCGAGACCCACGTGCGTAGCGATTCCTCGTCGAAGACGTTGTCGAGGCTCAGCATGCGCTCGAGGTGATCGACCGCGGTGAAATCGGTCGCGAAGCCTCCGCCAACCAGCTGGGTCGGCGAATCGGGCGTGCGCAGATCGGGGTGAGCATCCTCGAGCGCGGTCAGCTCACCGAGCAGGTTGTCGAAC
>NZ_LRRB01000158.1 GCF_001646865.1 Aldersonia kunmingensis
ACATCGATCGCGGCGGAGCCTGCGCCCAGCCGGGCCGGGAAAGTCGTCGAGAACCAGCCCACAGTGCCCGACGTGTCGGCCTCGACGATCGCGTCCGCGCGACCGTGGCTCTCCAGTCCGATGAGTACGCCGCCGTCATGGTCCTGGCCACGCTCCAGCCGCCAGGACACCAAAGTCGTTGTCAGCGCGGACAACAGGAACTCGCGAACCCCGTCTGCTCTGGTCAGGTCGCCAAGGATACGTGCAGTGGTCGGCACCGTCAGCGAGGCCTCGGTCATCCGCAACGTTGACCATGTGTCCGATGGCTGTAGTCCGCGAGCACCGACGGCGGGATCTGGACCCGTTACCTGTTCGACCCAATAGTCACGCTGGGCGAGTACCTCGGGGGTCTGCGCGCGTTGCCACATCAGTTGGGACCACCGGCGATAGGACGTGGGTTCGGCCAGCGCCTTCGGCACCACACCGGCAACGACCTGCTCCCACGCCGCGGCCAGATCGGCGAGCAGAATGCCCCAGGACACCACGTCCACCGCGAGGTGGTGGATGGTCAGCAGGAGAACGTCCCCGGCGGGCGCGCCCTGGAACCACACCGCACGCACCATGTCTCCGGCACGCGGCTCGAGTCCGTCGATGGCGACGCCACTGGCGTGGGCCAGCACATCGGAGAAAGTGTCGTCGGGACCACTGAATTCTGTCCGGGTGAGGACGTCACCGGCACTGACGCAACCCACTTCACGCGTCACCAACCGGAGACCGTCGGCAGTCTCGTCGAGCGTGGATCGAAGTGTGTCGTGTCCGTCGAGCATCGCTTGCAGCACTGCCTCGAGATCGGCGGATGTCATTCCGTCCGGCAACGTGATCAGAATGCTCTGCGCGAGGCGGCGGAAAGCGGGCTGCCGGTACATCCACGACACGATCGGCAACGGCTGCACCGGGCCGTAATCCTCACCCTGCTCGGGATTGGCCGCCAATTCTTCGGCTCGAAGATCGATGGCCGCGGCGAGATCGCGAATCGTCGGGGCCACCAGCACCATTCGAACCTCGATCCCGAGGCCGTGCCGGCGTGCCAGGTTCACCATCGAGATAGCCACGATGCTGTCCATGCCCAGGCTGAAGAAGTCCTCGTCCACGCCTGGTGCGTGGCCATCGAACACCTCGGCAAGCACATTCGACAGGGTTCGCTCCGTCGGCGTGCTCGGCTCAGCTGACGCGGTAGAGCCGCCGCCGGACAGCGCCTGCTCCGCCAACGAGGCGAGCTGTCGCACGTCGAGCTTGCCGTTGGAAGTCACCGGAAGCTGCGGTAGCAAGATCAGCCGCGCGGGAATCATGTAGGCGGGCAAGCGATCCGATAGCGCGACCCGCAACCCGACTGGGTCGCCCCCGCCGACAGCGAAGCCGACCACAGTCACCGCGTCCCCGCGCCGCACCACCGTCGCCGCGGCCTCGCTGACACCGGGAAGCGCGCGTATCGCGGTCTCGATCTCGCCGATCTCGATGCGGTACCCACGAATCTTCACCTGGTCGTCGGCCCGCCCGAGGTAGGCGAGCCCACCGTCCGGAAGCCTGCGCACGAGGTCGCCGGTGCGATACATCCGCCGGCCCGCCGAAAACGGGTCGGAAAGGAAGCGGTCGGCGGTAATCCCGGGACGGTCGACGTAGCCACGAGCCAGCTGCGGGCCTGCGAGGTACAGCTCGCCGACCGCCCCAGCCGGGGCCGAGCGCAATCTGGAATCGAGGACGTAGGCCGACATTCCGGCGGTCGGTCGCCCGATCGTCGGTACATCCGATCCTCCGGGTGCAGTCACGTCGGCGACCACTGCTTCGACCGTCGTCTCGGTCGGGCCGTAGCAGTTGTGCACGGCGACGCCAGGTAGGGCACGCAGCCGGTCCCAAAGTTGCGTGTCGATCGCTTCGCCACCGAGTGCGAGCACGGTCGGCGGGCGGTCGAGCAGCCCGGCTGCCGCAAGCTGGCGGAACATCGAGGGCGTCGTATCGATCATGTCGATGCCGTGGCGGACCAGGCCGTCGACAAGGCATCCAGCGTCGCGCATGGCCGCGTCGTCGAAGAGATGGATGCTGTGCCCGTCGAGCAGTCCGATCATCGGCTGCCAGGACGCGTCGAAGCTCAACGACCAGGCATGGGCAATTCGTAGTGGGCGCCCGAGCCGGGCTACCGCGGGTCGGTAGACCCGGTGCCGGTGATCGGCGAAGTAGCTGACAACGGCTGCGTTGCTGTTCACAACGCCTTTCGGCTCGCCGGTCGAGCCGGAGGTGAAGATGACGTACGCGCTCTGCGACGGACGCCGGGCGACGACGGGTGCCGCAGCAGGACTGAACTCGAACACTGTCGTCGCGTCGAGCACCACCTTCGGCCGCGCCTGCCGCAGGATCGACTCCACTCGGGCCGCCGGCAACGCGGTGTCGACGGGCACGTAGGCCGCACCGGCGGCGAGCGTCGCCAGGATCGCGACAATCGCGCGCTCGCTGCGCGGCAGGTGGAGGGCCACAACATCTTCCGGACCGACACCGCGAGCGACGAGGTCGCCGGCCATCGCCGTCGCCCTGTCGTACAGCTCCCGGTAGGTCAGCGCAGAGTTATCCGTCGTTGTGAGCGCGACCGCATCGGGCGTCGCCGCGACCTGGCGCTCGAACAACTCGAATATCGTGACATCCGAATCGCATTCAGGCAGTTCGGGCGTGGTGTTGGAAAGATGCGCCATGTCCGGCAAGACGTCGAGGTCGTCGATCCGAGCATCCGCGTTGTCGGATAGGCCACGCAGTACGGCCAGCATGGCGGCACCGATGTCGTCGGGCAGGAATGGCAACGACTCGCGAATTGCCTCGACCACCAAGGACAGTTCGTCACCGTCTACATACGAGACCACGGTGAGCGGATAGTGCGTGAGGTTCTTGGCCATCATCGGCGCGAACGTAACTGGGCCGGTATCCGGCGCTTTCACGTCGTCCATGGGGGCGTTCTGGAATACGAACATCGTGTCGAATAGCGAGCCGTGGCCCGCGGCGCGTTGCACCGACGACAGACTCAGATATCCGACGTCTCGCATGGCCGCCGATTCACGTTGCAGGCGAGCACATTCGGCCGCCACCGACGCCGCGGCATCCACGCGGAAGGCCACCGGGATGGTGTTGAGGAACAGGCCGATCATGCGCTCGACCCCGGAGATTTGCTGGGGCCGTCCGGTGACGATCGTGCCGTAGACGACGTCGCGCCGATCGGTCAGCCGGGAGAGCAGGATCGTCCACGCGAACTGCACGACCGAGTTCAGCGTCAGACCGCGCGCTCGCGCCCACGTGCGAAGCCGGATCGTGTCGGCGGTCGGGAGCACGAAGCTCGTAACTTCGATCGGAGCCTCGGTGTCCGTCCGGGCGATTCCCATGCTGGTACCGCCGTCGGCGATCATCAGCGGCCCGCTCAGCCCCGCCAGATGGTCGGCCCACCACTGGCGTGCCGCAGACATGTCCTTGGCGCCGAGCCAGCCGATGTAGTCGCGGTAGGGCCGCACCGGCGGCAGCACGCTCTCCTCGCCGCCTGCCAGATACAGGGCACGGAGCTCGCCGAACAGCAGTCCGAGCGACCACCCATCCAAGAGGATGTGGTGGATCGTCATGATCAACCGCCACCGCGCCGTGCCGTCACTGTCCGGCGGCAGCGTTACGAGCGTGGCCCGCAGCGACGGCCCTTTGGCGAGGTCGAACGGGCGTGCCAACTCCTGCAATTCGATGGCCTCGAGCTCGCCGGGCTGCGCGGCACGCTCGGTCCACGGCAGGTCGACCCGACGTGGCACGATCTGCACCGGCTTCGGCACGTCCCGATCCCAGAACACCGCGCGCAGATTGGGGTGGCGTCGCAGCAGCGTTTCGATGCAGGTACGCAGCAACTGCGCGTCCAGCGGCCCGGCGATATCGACGACGAACGGGATGGTGTAGACGTCCTGGCCATCGCCGGTCAGTTGCGAAAGCGACAGCAGCCCTTCTTGTAACGGACTGAGCGCGAGAACGTCCTCGATCTCCGCCAAGGCCTCACTCATACCGTTCTCCTGTACTCACCGAGGGCACGCGTTTTGCCGAAAGCAGCCAAGCCAAAAGGCAAGGCTTGCCTAACTTGAGGATGGTAGCCCATGCCCGGGGGCTCATGTGGTTTGGCTAACCTAATCTCGAGTTGGGCAAGTTTCGACAATGGAGGTACACGATGAGGTCCGTGCACACGAGCAGAGGACGAGCGCGGGTGACAGGCGTTGTCCTGGCGTGCGCCATGGCACTCGGCCTCACCGCTTGCGGGTCGGGCGAAAGCTCCTCCGCCGGCGGTGAATCCATCACTATCCCGCACGTCTATGGCGAAACCACCATCGGCGGCACGCCGAAAAAGATTGTCGTGCTGGGCAATCAGTGGCTGGATACCGCACTGGCGCTCGGCGTCACCCCGGCCGCCTACATCGACAACGTCGCCATTCTCGGCAACGGCGCCCCGCCTTGGCAGCCGCCGATTCCAGAGTCGGCCAAGCCGTTGGACGCCGTCGGCAACCTCGTCGAACAGGTGGCCGCGCAGGCACCCGACCTGATCCTCGCCGACACCTTTATCGCCGACGACAAGCGCTACCACGACTTCTCCCAGATCGCGCCGACGCTGCCCGGCCTGAGCAAGGAAATCGTCACCCCGTGGCAGGACCTAGTGACAACGCTCGGCAGGGTCCTCGACAAAGAGGACGAAGCGACCAACGTTATCGCCGGTGTCGACGCCAAGATCGACGGAGTCGCCGAAGCGAATCCGACACTGATGGGCAAGACCTTCGCCAGCACCTGGCTGGGCGGCCCAACCCAACTGATGGTGCTGACCGACCCAAATGACGGTTCCGGCAAGGTCTTCGCGCAACTCGGACTCGGCATCCCGAAGAACCTCATCGATCTGCCCGCGAATCACGGCCGAGCCGCGCTCTCGCCCGAACGGGTCAGCGAGCTGACTGCCGACATCCTGTTGGCCGGCTACTCGCCCGGAATGGAAGACAAGTACAAGCAGGTGCCCGGCTACGCCGACCTGCCTGCCACCAAGAAGAACTCGGTCGTCTTCCTGACCACCCAGGAGATCACCGCGGTCAACCAGCCGACCGCCCTCTCGATCCCCTACGTGTTGGACAAGATCACGCCGGCCTTGGAAAACGCCGCGAGGTAGGCCGCGAATTCGTGAAAGGCGGTGCACCGCACCGCCACCCACCGAAACACAATTCGCGCTCGCGAAGGACATCCAAACGAGCGCAAAATGTGTAAACGAGTGCGAAGTTTCGCGCCCGAATACAGAATTCGCACCCAGGAACGCAATGCTGAAAGGTGGGTGCAACGCAACGTCGAGACGTTGCATTGCACCCACCCTTTTGGTCAGCGCTGCGCCGAGAAGGAACTCGCCAGCGCGGCAAGTGTTTCCGCGTCCAGGCCCGAGGTCGACATCGGCGCGTGCTCTTGCTCGTCCGCCGATACCTCGGGCGGGTTCGCGATTGCTTCGTCGACCGCGGCAGCGAGGTCTGCGATCGTGAAGTACTCGAACACCATCTGCGGCGTCAGCGGCAGACCACTCTCGTCCGCCTTGACCGCCCACTTGATGGCGATCACGCTGTCGCCACCGAGCTCGAAAAACCCGTCCTCGCGACCGATGTCGGTGATCTCCAACAGTTCTTCGAGGAAGGCTGCCAATTCCCGCTCGGTATCGGTACGCGGTGCGACGTATTCGGCCTCCGTCGTTGCGACCACCGGGGCGGCGTGCGTGATCACCGAACGGCTGGTGTCCCAGCCCGCAGGCAGAAGGTCGAGAGCAGTGAGCGCCACATCCGGTTGATCGACGAATGCCTGTAGGACCCCGACCATGACGTCGGCGAAGACCTGGCCGGTTGCCGCCTCGTAGAGGTCGGGATTGACCACGACCCGCGCGATCAGATCGCCATTGGCTGCCACCGAGTAATCGAGATGGAAGTCCATGAACGATACGTCATAGTACCCGGAGATGTCCTTGAACATCGTCGCCCCGTCCGCCGTGAACGGCGCCGGCGTCGGACGATGCCGGAAGTGCATCATCACCTGGAACAGCGGATTACGGGACAGCGAGCGGGCCGGATTGAGTGCCTCGACCAACCGCTCGAATGGCACACCCTGGTGGGTGATCGCGTCGAGTCCGGCGTCACGGGCCCGGCCGAGGAGGGCCCGGGGTGTCGGGTTGCCCGACACGTCGTGGCGCATCACCATCACGTTGGCGAACAGGCCGATGAGCTCATCGGTGTTCTGCTCGACGCGGTTGGCGACCGCTGCTCCCACGGCCACGTCATCGCCGCCGCCAAGGACGTTCACGACCGCCGCGCTCACCGCCTGGCAGAGCATGAATTCGGTGGCACCGAGTTCGTCGGCCCTGGCACGCAATGCATTCCAGGTCGCCGCGGGCAGCACGCGGTCCGCGCTGAAGCCGTTGCGGCCCAGCACAGTTGGCCGCGGATGGTCGTGGGCGACGGCGATCTCGTCGGGAAGTCCCGCAAGCCTGTTGCGCCAGTAGTCCATCTGTTTTTGCCCGTATGCACTGACCTCGCGGTTGGCACCGCGGTCGTAGGACTCCCGCTGCCAGATCGCAAAATCGGCGAACTGAATTGCCAATTCAGACCAGTCCGGCGCGCTACCGGCCAACCGGGCCCGGTAGGCAACGGTGAGATCGGCGGCGAAGATCTGCAGCGACCGCATGTCGGCGATGATGTGATGCATCACGATCGACAGCACATTCAGATGCGCCCCGATTGCGAGCAACCGCACCCGCAGCACCGGCTCCCCCTGCAGATCGAACACGTAGGCCGCGTCGGTCGCGAGTTCTCCCGCCAACTGCTCCTCGGCGATGCGGATCAGCGGAAACTCCAGCGGCTCAGCCGGATGCACCAACTGGTACGGATTGCCATCGCGCTCCGGGAAGCTCGTGCGCAGCGACTCGTGCCGGGCGACGACGTCATCGACAGCGGCGCGGAGCGCATCGATATCGAGCGGTCCGTCGAACCGGATCGGGAACGTGACGTTCTCGCCGTCGATCGCGCCCTCGAGCCGGCGCTGAATCCAGTAGGCGCGCTGCGAGTACGAGAGCGGGATGTACTCCGGCCGCGGCCGGTGTACGGGCTCCCGCGCGAGATCCGATTTCACTGCCACGGTCTCGAGCGGCTCCTCGAAATCCATCTCGTCGAGATCGATGTCGAATTCCTCGCGGAATGCGTCGACCAGGTGGGCCGCCAGACCGGTGACGGTCGGCTTGTCGAACGGCACCCGGATGTCGAGCTCGATGCCGAACTCGGCGCGGATCATCGTGATCAGGCGAGCCGCGAGCAGCGAATGGCCGCCGAGGTCGAAGAACGAATCGTCCGCGCCGACTCGATCGAGAGTGAACAGCGTGCCGAACAGTCCGGCGATGCGGCGCTCGGTCGGAGTCTCCGGCTCCCGGTAGCTGGCTGCCTCGGCGAATGCCGGTGCCGGCAAGGCCCGCTTGTCGAGCTTGCCGTGCGCGGTGAGCGGCACTGCGTCGATGACGACGAAGGCTGCGGGAACCATGTATTCGGGCAACTTCGCTTTGACGTGCGTGCGGAGCTCGTCGATGACGACGTCTGCGCCGGGCACCGGCACCACGTAGGCGGCGAGCACCGGCCCCAGCGACTCGTGGTCGGCCACGATCACCACACAGTGCGCGATCGTCGGATGGTCGGTGACCGTTGCCTCGACCTCACCGAGTTCGATCCGGTGCCCGCGGACCTTGACCTGTTCGTCTGCGCGACCGATGAATTCGATCTCGCCGGCGGCGTTGCGGCGGGCAAGGTCACCCGTGCGGTACAGCCGGCCACCCGCGACGAATGGATCGGCGACGAAGCGCTCCGCGCTCAGACCGGGCCGGTTGAGGTAGCCACGGGCCAGCTGACGCCCGCCGAGGTAGATCTCGCCGACGACGCCGGAAGGCACCAACTCCAAGGCGCCGTCCAGCAGGTAGAGGTGGACGTTCTGGTTGGGCAATCCGATCGGCACGATGGCAGTGCCCTGTGGGCCGTCGACCGTCATGTGTGCCGAACACACGACCGCTTCGGTCGGGCCGTAGTGGTTGCGCAGCTCCGCGTCGAACTGGGTGGCGAACCGATCGGCTACCTCGCCGGGCAACGCCTCGCCGCCCACCGGAACGCGGCGCAGCGTGCGCCAGTCGTTGCTCTCGGGCAGGACGAGGAAGGTTGCCAGCATGGACGGCACCATGTGCAGCACCGTTACCCCCTGGCGGGTGATCAGATCGGCGACATAGGGGATGTCGCGGTAGGCATTGGGTTTCGGAATCACCACGCGCGCACCAGCGGTCAACGTGACGAAGATGTCGAGCAGGGACGCGTCGAAGCTCACCGAGGTCGACTGGAGCACTCGATCCTGTGGCGTGAGATCCCACTCGGCGTTGAAGCCCGACACGTGCTCGGCGATCGCATCGTGCGGCACCGGAACACCCTTCGGCTTACCGGTGGAGCCGGAGGTGTAGATGACGTATGCAGTATTCGACGGGCGCAGCGGCACTGCGCGGTCCGCATCGACCGGATCGCGGTCCGGCAGAGACACTGCCTCGTGTTCTGCGGCGGCCACCCCGTCGGCGTCGAGCGTCAACTTCGGCAGGGCATCGGCGAGCAGGTATTCGGTTCGTTCGGCCGGGTACGCAGGATCGATGGGCAGGTATGCAGCGCCCGATTTCAGCACGGCGAGCATGGTGACGACGAACTCGACCGACGTGGAAAGACGCAGCGCGACGAGGTCCTCGGGGCCGAGACCCTGGTGGATCAGCCAGTGCGCCAGCCGGTTTACGCGCTCGTTCAGTGCGGCGTAGGAAAGTTGAAGCGCGTCGGAGGCCAACGCGATCTGCTCGGGAGTCAGGGCGACCTGCCGCTCGAACATTTCGACCATGGTGGTCGGCGCTTCCTCGACGAGTGCACCGCGCGAGATTGCGAGCAGGTGGCTCCGGTCGACATCGCCGAGCAGGTCGAGCTCGCGAATCAGCTGACTCGGATCGCGCAGCGCATTCTCGAGCAATTGCACATAGTGGTCGAGGAGTTGCGCGACAAGCGACTGCTCGAGTTCGTCGGCCAGGTAGGTGGCTTCCACCCGAGCACCGGCATCGTCGAGCACGATCATCAGGCCGAGCGGCTCCTGCGCCACCGCGCTGCCGAGCGCCAGTTCGCGCGCTTCGACGCCGGGCAGGTCGAATCCGTTCGCCGCGCCGCGCACGCTGAAACTGAGCTGGACCAACTGTTCCAAGGCGTCGCTGCCCGCCACTCGCTCCGGGCTCACGGCCGCGATCACACGATCGACACCGATGTCCTGGTGAGTGAACGCACCGACGCAGCTGTCGCGGGTCCGGTCGAGCAGTGCGTCGAAGGTGTCGGCGCCATCCACCCTCGCGCGGATCAACAGGCTGTTACCGAAGTAGCCGATCAGGGCCTGTGCGCTTGCGACGCTGCGGTTGGTTACCGGCATCGAGATCAGGAAATCCGTTGCGGCGGTGTAGCGGTGGACCAGTGCCTGAAAACCGGCGAGCAACACCATGTATGGCGTCGCAGCGTGCTCGCGGCCGACCGCGGCAACCAGCTGCATCAGCTCCGGAGGGAGCTCGCGCACCCAGCGGTCCGCGATCTTGGACACCGCGCCACTCGTTCGGCGGCTCGGCAATTCCAGTCGCTCCGGCAACGGTGTCAGCGCGGTGCGCCAGAACTCGAGACCGGCACTCTCGTCGCGATCGGCGTTACCGACGACCTCGACATCGACGTACTGTGCCCGGAGCTCCGGCAGTGCGCCGTCGCTGCGGTACGCCGCGTTCACCTCGGCGAAGAACACCGGCCAGGAGTCATCGTCCCAGGCGATGTGGTGGACGACGAGAACCAGCACGTAGGAATCGGCTCCGGCGCGAATCAGCGTCGGGCGCAACGGCAGATCCGCGGACAGGTCGAAGGGGCGCGCGAACGCGCGACGGGTGAGTACTTCCACCCGCCGCTCCCGGTCGCCTTCCGGCAGATCGGTGAGATCATGCTGCTGCCAGTCGATCTCGGCGTCGTCGCGGGAAACCTGGTACCACTCGCCGCTCGCGTCGGCATGGTAGGTGGTGCGCAGCACCTCGTGCCGGGAGACCACGGTTGCCAGCGCGGTCTGCAGACGCTCCGGGTCGTTCAATCCGTCGAGCCGATACGCGACGCAGATGTTCAGCGTGGTGTCGGTCGGATCCAAGCGCTGCACAAACCACATCCGCTGCTGCGCCGCCGACAGCGGGCTACGTTCGCCGCTGCGCCGTACCGGCGCGGCCGGGACCTCGGACGCCACCTGAATGCCTTGCTCGCGCATTCGGTCTTTGAGCAGTTGCTTACGGCGCTCGAGAATGTCGTCTGCCATATTCTTCCTTCGAAATCGTGTGTCAGGCTTGGTGGCCGCCGGTTCCGGAGATCACAGATCGGTGAGATAGCCACCGCGAGCGAAGAATTCGGCACCGTCGTGCTCGATGCCATCCGATGTGCGGACCCGCGTGATCACCAGGGCCCGGTTTTCGCCGCGGCGGGAATGGGGTCCTGTCACGACGGCACCGCCACCCTCCTGCACGATGACTCGGCCGGGAGTGCCGCCATAGCAGCCCTCGGACGGATGCGCGGCCAGTACCTCGATGCGCTCGCCCCGGTAGTGGGTGTACGCACGCGGGTACGGCTCGGACAACGCCCGCACGAAACGCTCCAGATCCACGGCAGTGTCGGCCCAGTCGAGCAAGCTGTCGCGATCGGAACGCTTGTGGAAGTAGGTGCGCGCGGCCTTATCCTGTGGCCGCCACGTGGCGGTACCGGTTTCCAGCGCGTTCAACGCCTCGTTGACCGCGGCCGGGATCAGTTCCATCCCGCGCAGCACCAGTTCGGTGCCCGTGTCGTTGGGGCCGATGGGAAGCGATTTCTGCACGAGGATGTCGCCGGCGTCGAGCTGCTCGTCCATGCGGTGCACGGTGAGGCCAGTTTCGGCGGCCCCGCTGATCAGCGCCCACAGCACCGGCGAGAAGCCGGTGAACTTGGGCAGCATCGAGTCGTGCAGATTCAGCGTGCCGTGCGGCGGCAGATCGTAGAGTTCCGCGGGCATCCATGTGTACCAGCTGTTTACGATGATGACGTCCGGCTCGGCTCGCTTCACGAGATCGATGGTCTCGGCATCGGCCCGTTCGGTGAGATGCACGGGAATCCCGTGTTCGCGCGCCAACTCTTCCACCGAGTCCGACCAGATTCCCTTGTAGGAGTCGTCGCTGGCCGGGTGCGTGACCGCTAGAACCACCTCGTGTTCCGAGTCGATCAAAGCCTGCAGGGTCTTGCGACCCCAGGTCTGGAAACCAAACGAGACAATACGCATGAAACGAGCCCCTTCCCGGCAATCAACGAAGGTTAGCCTAGCCTATTTGCCCGGCCAAACCGCATCGGACTTGCCCGCCCATGCGCACCGAATCAGTGCACGCGCAGCCCCGAGACGTGGCGGTTCGCTGTGGTCGAGCGGGCCGCCGTCGTCTGCAGCACACGATCCGAAAGATTGCCCAGGCAACTGAGATTCGGGAAGCCGGGGCCCTGCGTGAGTGCCGCGAGGTTCGGCAGAAACAGCTTGCCGTCCAGCCCCGACACCGCCAGGTCGTAACCGATCGCAGATTCGATTCGCGCCTGCGTCAGTTCGCCGCCGACCGCGAGTTCGATCAGGTCCACCGCGTTCGCGTCGAACAATTCGAGGAACCACAGTGGCCGTCCGCCGGTCGCATCGATTACCAGATCGACAGTGTGCACCTGGTCGGCCCGAAGATCGTTGCGCATCGTCAGTGCGACACAGTCGCCCTGGTCGGCCACGCGCACAACACGGCCCTGCAGGTGATGCACCCGGTTGTCGGCGATGAGGCTTTCCTGGACTCGGACCGAGAACACACCGCGATCCGTGCGCCGGATGACCTCGCGGCGCTCCTCGATGCTCAGCGCACTCCATTTGATCGGATCGCTGAAAAGCGAGTTCTCGAAGAAGCTTTCACCGCGGGTGTAGATGGTTGCCCTCGGTGTGATCACCGAAATCGACAACATGCCGTGCCGAACCAGTTCGTCCAGCGCCGAGCCTGCGGTCTCCCCGCCACCGACAACGGCGACCCTGGACGCGACCGGCAGGGCGCGCCGGCCCGCAAGATCCCAGAACTCCGCGATGCTGAGCACCCGGGGATGCTTGGCCAGTGCTTTCTCGCTATGGCCCGGCCCGGTGATCATCAGCCCGTCCGCTGCGATTTCGGTTGCGTTGCCGTCGCCGTCGACGGCGCTCACCCGCCAGCCATCGGCAGTGGCCGCGATCGATCGCACGGTCGCGTGAATGAGTTCGAGATCGGTTGCGCGCGCGACCCATTGGAGGTACTTGGCCCAGACGTGGTGCTGCGGGCTTGGCCGGCCACGGTCGATCCACTCGGCATAGGTGCCTTGCTCGATCAGGAACGACGTCCAGCTGTACGCGGTCATCGCCTCGTTGATATCCCGGTTGCGGCCCCGCGCCCACGTCGAGCGATACGGGAAGCCGACGTCCTTCTCGGGACTGGTGCCGAGTCGGTGCTGCCCGTCGGTCCAGCCGCCGGTGGGGAGCCAATTGTTGCCCACCGCATTCGCTTCGACGACAACCACACGTGGCGCCGGGAGATCGAGTTCACGCAGCACACGCGCCTTCGCTGCTACTGCAAGCGCTTTCGGCCCAGCACCGACCACCACAAGTGTTTCCACCGACCCCACCCCTCCGGCGCGCGCGCCGGTCGCCAACGTGAGCGCGCCCACGATCGACCAGACCCTGCTGCTTATGTTTGAATAGCCTTACCTTACATGCAGGGGAATGTCTGAACAGCAACCCGCGGACACGCGGGCAAAACCGAGGGGAACGATAGATGTTCGACAGCATCCGAAAGACAGTGGGCGCCTTGGCTATTGTGGGCGCCGCACTAGCAGGCACCGCAGTCTCCACGGCTGGAGTCGCGTCCGCCGCACCAAGCAACGGTGAGCTGCGCGCCAAGGTCGCAACGGTACTCAACGTGGGCGCATCGCGGGCAGCCCGTGGCGCAGAGCTTGTGAACGGCGAGGCCGACCTGCCGGCATTCGATCGGGCCGGAGCGCTCATCGCCATCGCACCGGCGAGCTGGCACTTCGATGTCGTCGGCGCGACCGAGAACGGCGACACGATCAACGCCACGCTCCTCACCTCGACCGCCGGCTACGAGCCCTGGCCGTTCCCCGTGTCTTGGAAGCTGATCAACGGCCAGTGGAAGCTCAGCCACGAGTCCACCTGCACCATCGGCAATTTCGTCGGCACCGGCTGCTGACCCCCGAAAACACAAAAACCCGCCCCATCGGCGGGTTCACGCGGTCGTCGCAACACTCCATGTGAGAGTTGCGGCGACCGCGTCGCTGTACCGCGGTGATCACGAGCAAATGGCCGCGCAAACCGGCGTGGCCAGGGGCCATATGTTCGTGATCACGGCCGAGAGCGAACGGCACCAACGCAAAACGCTCGGCTGGGAACCCCAGCCGAGCGTTTGCGTTTTCTGCTGCTGCTTACTTGGCCCGCTCGAGGACCTCGACGAGGCGCCAGCGCTTCGTCGCGGAAAGCGGACGAGTCTCCATCAGCTGCACGCGATCGCCGACACCTGCGGTGCCGTTCTCGTCGTGCGCCTTCACCTTGGTGGTGCGGCGAATGATCTTGCCGTAGAGCGGGTGCTTAACCCGGTCTTCGAGCTCGACCACGATGGTCTTTTCCATCTTGTCCGACACCACGTAGCCGGTACGAACCTTGCGGCTCGCGCGATCTTCGTTGCTCACTGCCTTTTCCTCACTCATGCCACATCACCCTCGGGTCCGGTGGCCAGGCCAAGTTCACGCTCACGCATGATCGTGTAGATCCGCGAGATATCGTGACGGACCACCCGCAGCCGACGGTTGTTGTCGAGCTGGCCGGTGGCCATCTGGAAGCGGAGGTTGAAGAGCTCTTCCTTCGACTCGCGGACCTTCGCGACGAGTTCCTCGTCGCTCAGTTCGCGAAGCTCTGCGGCCGGAGTTCCGGTAGCCATCAGAACTGCTCCTCCCTGGTCACGATCCTGCACTTGCACGGGAGCTTGTGCATCGCGCGGCGCAGGGCCTCGCGTGCGGTCTCCTCATTCGGGTAGCTCATCTCGAACATCACCCGTCCGGGCTTGACGTTCGCGACCCACCACTCGGGCGAGCCCTTACCGGAACCCATTCGGGTTTCGGCCGGCTTCTTGGTCAGCGGGCGATCCGGGTAGATGTTGATCCAGATCTTGCCGCCACGCTTGATATGTCGAGTCATCGCGATACGCGCGGACTCGATCTGCCGGTTGGTGATGTAGGCCGGCTCGAGAGCCTGGATGCCGTAATCACCGAACGCGACCTGGGTGCCGCCCTTGGCCGCACCCGAACGCTTCGGATGGTGCTGCTTGCGGTGCTTGACCCGCCGTGGCATCAGCATGCGTCAGCCCTCCTGGTTCTCAGCCGGAGCCGGGGTGTCCGCCACAGCGGTGGCGGCGCGTCCGGCCTCGGTGCTGGTCGCGGTCGTACCGGCCGCACCCGAACGACGCGGGCGGCTCGGCCGCTCGCGGCGCGGGCGATCGCCGGCCGGGGCGGCGGAGGCGGCGAGCTCACGCTTGCCACCGACGATGTCGCCCTTGTAGATCCAGACCTTCACGCCGATGCGGCCGAAGGTGGTCTTGGCCTCGTACAGGCCGTAGTCGATGTCGGCACGCAGCGTGTGCAGCGGGACACGACCCTCGCGGTAGAACTCCGAGCGGCTCATCTCGGCGCCGCCGAGGCGGCCCGAGCACTGCACGCGGATGCCCTTGACGTTCGGCTGACGCATGGCCGACTGGATGGCCTTGCGCATCGCCCGACGGAACGCCACGCGGTTCGAGAGCTGCTCGGCGACGCCCTGCGCCACCAGCTGTGCCTCGGACTCGGCGTTCTTGACCTCGAGGATGTTCAGCTGAACCTGCTTGCCGGTCAGCTTCTCCAGGTCGGCGCGGATGCGATCGGCCTCGGCGCCGCGGCGACCGATGACGATGCCCGGACGCGCGGTGTGGATGTCGACGCGAACCCGGTCACGGGTGCGCTCGATCTCCACCTTCGCGATGCCGGCCCGCTCCATGCCCGTGCCGAGCAGCTTGCGGATCGCCACATCTTCCTTGACGTACTCCGCGTACTGCTTGTCTGCGTACCAGCGCGACTTCCAGTCGGTGGTGATACCGAGGCGGAAGCCGTGCGGGTTGATCTTCTGGCCCACTACTGAGCTCCCTTCCGACGGTTACGAGGAGCGCCGCCCTTGGTGGGCACGCTCTCGACCTCGATGGTGATGTGGCTGGTGCGCTTGCGGATCCGGAACGCACGACCCTGGGCACGCGGCTGGAACCGCTTCAGGGTGGCGCCCTCGTCGACGTACGCCTTCGAGATCACCAGGGTGGCCGGGTTGAGGCCAAGGTTGTTCTCGGCGTTCGCCGCCGCACTGGCAACGACCTTCGCAACCGGCTCGGAGGCGGCCTGCGGCGCGAACTTCAGGATCGCGAGCGCATCCTCAACCGAACGACCGCGGACCAGGTCGACGACGCGACGCGCCTTCATCGGCGTCACGCGCACGAACTTGGCCGTGGCGCGAGCGGTCTGGTTCTGAACTGGTGCAGTCATCGCCTCTTGCTCTTCCGGTCGTCCTTGATGTGTCCCTTGAACGTCCGCGTCGGCGCGAATTCACCGAGCTTGTGGCCGACCATCGAATCCGAGACGAACACCGGCACGTGCTTGCGGCCGTCGTGCACCGCAAACGTGTGTCCGATGAAATCGGGAATGATCGTGGAACGACGGGACCAGGTCTTGATGACCTGCTTGGTGCCCTTCTCGTTCTGGACGTCCACCTTCGCAAGGAGGTGGTCGTCGACGAACGGGCCCTTCTTCAGGCTGCGTGGCATTTCTTACCTCCTCCTTAGCGCTTCTTGCCGGTACGCCGGCGACGGACGATGAGCTTGTCGCTCGGGCGGTTGGGCTTGCGGGTACGGCCTTCCGGCTGGCCCCACGGGCTGACCGGGTGGCGACCACCCGAGGTCTTGCCCTCGCCACCACCGTGCGGGTGGTCGACCGGGTTCATGACCACACCACGGACGGTCGGGCGCTTGCCCTTCCAGCGCATACGGCCGGCCTTGCCCCAGTTGATGTTCGACTGCTCGGCGTTGCCGACCGAGCCGACGGTGGCGCGGCAGCGCACGTCGACACGGCGGATTTCACCCGAGGGCATACGCAGGGTCGCGTACGGACCCTCCTTGCCCAGCAGCTGAATGCTGGAACCAGCGGAGCGGGCCATCTTGGCGCCGCCGCCCGGACGCAGCTCCACCGCGTGAATGGTGGTACCGGTCGGGATGTTGCGCAGCGGCAGGTTGTTGCCGGGCTTGATGTCGGCGGTCGGACCCGCCTCGATCGGGGTGCCCTGCTTGATGCCGACGGGCGCGATGATGTAGCGCTTCTCGCCATCGGCGTAGTGCAGCAGTGCGATGTTCGCGGTGCGGTTGGGGTCGTACTCGATGTGAGCGACCTTGGCCGGGATGCCGTCCTTGTCGTTACGACGGAAATCGATCAGCCGGTACGCACGCTTGTGACCGCCGCCCTTGTGACGGGTGGTGATACGACCGTGCGCGTTACGGCCACCCGTGCTGTGCAGCGGGCGGATGAGCGACTTCTCGGGAGTCGACCGAGTGATCTCGGCGAAGTCCGAAACGCTCGAGCCGCGGCGGCCCGGGGTAGTCGGCTTGTACTTACGGATTGCCATGAGTCTTCTCGTCCTCTGCTCTTAAGAAGCCCAGCCGCCTAGGCGACCGGTCCTCCGAAGATCTCGATGGGCTTGCTGTCGGCCGAGATGGTCACGAGCGCGCGCTTGGTGCTCTTGCGCTGGCCGTAACCAAACCGGGTCCGCTTGCGCTTGCCCTGACGGTTGGCGGTGTTGACGTTGGTCACCTGCACACCGAAGATCTGCTCGATCGCGATCTTGATCTGCGTCTTGTTCGAGTCCGGGTGGACGATGAACGTGTAGGTGCCCTCTTCGAGCAGTCCGTAGGACTTCTCCGAGATGACCGGCGCCAGAACGATGTCGCGGGGGTCGGCGATGGTGCTCACTTGCTTTCCTCCTGTGCAGTCTCGGCGGGGCCGTGCACGAACGTGTTGAGCGCCTCGACGCTGAACACAACCTCGTCGCTCTCGAGCACGTCGTAGGTGTTCAGCTGATCCGGTGCGATCGGGTGGATGTTGTCCAGGTTCTGGACGCTCTTCCAGGCCGCGATGTCCTCACGCCCGATGACGAGCAGGAACTTCTTGCGGTCCGACAGCTCGGCCAGGAACGCACGCGCGCCCTTGGTCGACGGAGTCTGGCCGGCAACCAGTTCGGAGATCACGTGGATCCGCTCGTTGCGCGCCCGGTCGGAGAGGGCACCGCGCAGAGCGGCGGCCTTCATCTTCTTGGGGGTGCGCTGGCTGTAGTCGCGCGGCTGCGGGCCGTGGACGACGCCACCACCGGCGAACTGCGGTGCACGGGTCGAGCCCTGGCGAGCGCGGCCGGTGCCCTTCTGGCGGTACGGCTTGCGTCCACCGCCGCGGACCTCGCCGCGGGTCTTGGTGGAGTGCGTGCCCTGACGCGCGGCGGCGAGCTGCGCGACGACCACCTGGTGCATCAGCGCGATGTTGGCCGTCACGTCGAAGATCGCGGCCGGCAGCTCGACGGTGCCCTCGGTCTTGCCACCGGGAGCCTTGACGTCCAGGGTCAGCTTGGTCTGCGTATCGGTGCTCATGCCCGCGCACCACCCTTCACTGCACTCTTGACGATCACGACGCCGCCCTTGCGGCCCGGGATCGCGCCCTTGATCAGCAGCAGGCCGTTCTCGGCGTCCACCTTGTGGACCGAGAGGTTCTGCGTGGTGATCCGGTCATTACCCATGCGGCCCGACATCCGGGTGCCCTTGAAGACACGACCGGGGGTGGCGCAGCCACCAATCGAACCCGGGCGACGGTGCACAGCCTGCGCACCGTGGCTGGCGCCCTGACCGGAGAAGCCGTGACGCTTCATGGTGCCGGCGAAGCCCTTGCCCTTGCTGATGCCCGTCACGTCCACGTACGCGCCGTCCTCGAACACCTCGGCAGTCAGCTCCTGGCCAACCTCGAAGGCGGAGGCGTCGGCGACGCGGATCTCGGCGACGGTGCGGCGCGGGGTGACCCCGGCCTTGGCGAACTGACCGGCCTGCGGCTTGTTCACCTTGCGCGGATCGATCGCACCGAAGGCCACCTGAACAGCGCTGTAGCCGTCGATTTCCTCGGTCCGGATCTGCGTGACCACGTTCGGGCCCGCCTTGATCACGGTGACCGGAACGACCCGGTTGTTCTCGTCGAAGACCTGGGTCATGCCGAGCTTGGTACCCAGGATGCCCGCAGCGGGCCTGCTCTTGTTGTCGCTCATCTGCTGCCCCGAACTCACTGGATGTTCACGTCGACGCTGGCCGGCAGATCGATGCGCATCAGCGCGTCAACCGTCTTCGGCGTCGGGTCGAGGATGTCAATGAGGCGCTTGTGCGTGCGCATCTCGAAGTGCTCGCGCGAATCCTTGTACTTATGCGGCGAGCGGATGACGCAGTACACATTCTTTTCGGTGGGCAACGGCACCGGGCCGACGACGCGGGCCCCGGTACGGGTCACCGTCTCAACGATCTTCCGCGCAGATGCGTCGATCGCCTCGTGGTCGTAGGCCTTGAGCCTGATGCGGATCTTTTGTCCCGCCACGCTTCGTGTCCTTTTCTTGCCGCTTTTCGTAGTCCGGATTTCGCTTCCCGGGCCACCTCGTCTGGGTGCAGTTCTCCAGTCCACGTAGGCACAACGTCCACACGACTGGTCCACGCCAATCGTCGCCGCTGTTCACCTGTCATGGTTCTCCGGTCCACGCGGTCGGGCGTGTCGCCTCGCCGCACATTCCACTGCCCGATCGAATTTGATCCAGCTAGCGGAATCGTCCCGGATGCGCCCTAGCGGGCGCGGGATCCTGCTCCGTCTTGCACTGCCATCTACCTGCGATTTCTCGCTGTCGATGACCGCGTCCTTGCCCCGTCCGAGAACGCACGAAGGCGCGTCCCATGCCAAGGCAACCCGACTAGTATGCCGTAACGGGCCTGTTCAGTTCAAATCGAGCCTCGTCACAGCACCGCGCACCGATCTTACTTCTCAGTAAGTTAGGTCGTAGGATCGCGTCATGACTTCACAGACTGCTACCTATCGCACCTGGCAACGACTGCCCAAGAACCCGCTCGGCCACGCGGCGTTCTCGCTCGGGATGGTCGCCCGGGTGCCCTACTTCAGCACTGTGCTGCCCACTGTGACCGCGCTCGAGCCCGGCCACTGTGAGGTCACCGCGCCGAAATGGTTCGGCATCCGCAATCACCTCGGCACCTTCCACGCGATCGCCGCATGCAACCTCGCGGAGATCGCAATGGGCATGTTGTGCGAGGCCACCGTGCCGACCACACACCGGTGGATTCCCAAGGCAATGAACGTGGAGTACGTGACCAAGGCAGAGACGGGACTGCGCGCCACCGCGCAACTTCCGGAGCTGCCGGACTTTGCCTCGATCACCGAGGGCACCGACCTCGTCGTGCCGGTGAGCATCCGCGACAAGTCGGGCGCCGAGGTTGTCCGCGCACAGATCACCACCTGGGTTACCCCCCGCTAACCGGGTCGGTTGAATAGACCTGATCCGAGTCGGTTGAATGCTCGTATGACCACCCAAGCGCCCGGAGCGGAGCCTGCGGAGCGACCATCCGACACAGTCGATGTCTGCATCGTCGGCCTCGGACCAACCGGCCGGGGCCTCGCATCACGTTGCCTGGCAAGCGGACTCACTGTCGCCGCGGTGGACCCGCATCCGGACCGGCTGTGGGTTCCGACCTACTCGTGCTGGGTGGACGAGCTGCCGGCTTGGCTCCCGGAATCGGTGATCGCATCCCGCATCGAGGCGCCGACGGTGTGGACGTTGTCCGAGCACCGCATCGAGCGGCCCTACGCCGTGATGTCGAAGACCGAACTGTGGAAGGCACTTCCGATCGCGGGCGGCCGGGTCGAGGCGCAGAAGGCCACGTCGGTCGGCGCACACCGGGTGGAGCTGGCCGACGGCACTGCGATCACCGCCGAGGCGGTGTTCGACTGCCGCGGTTTGCCGCCGGTCGGCACGCGGCCGGCGGCCAGCGCGCACGGCATCTTCATCGAGGCCGAGCGAGTTGCCGAGTACGTACCGCCGGGTGAGGCACTGCTACTCGACTGGCGCAATGAGAACGACGCCGCGGCGGACGCTCCCCCGTCGTTCCTCTACTCGGTGCCGATCGGCGACGGGACGGTCATCTTCGAGGAGACCACCCTCGCCATCCCGGGCGGGCTCACACAGCGCGAACTGCGCCGCCGGGTGATCGCCCGATTGCGTTCGCACGGAATCGAACTCGACGGCAGCGAGCACAGCGAGTCGTGCCACTACCCACTCGACCAGCCGCCTCCAGGATGGCGGGGACGTAAGAACGAGGCGATCCCATTCGGTTCGCGCGGCGGCATGATGCACCCCTGCACCGGGTACAGCGTCGCCGATTCGCTTGCGCTGGTGGACACCGTCGTCAACGCGCTCGTCAGCGGAGACGACCCGGTCGGGCGGCTGTGGACCCCGCGCGCCCGCGCCGTCTACTGGATGCGCGAGCGCGGACTGGCCGGCATGGGCCGGCTCACCACCGAGCAGACCGTCGCGATGTTCGATTCGTTCTTTCGTGCCTCACCGCGGGGACAGCGGGCGCTCCTGTCCGCGC
Organism: Aldersonia kunmingensis; assembly: GCF_001646865.1. Lineage (GTDB taxonomy): Bacteria > Actinomycetota > Actinomycetes > Mycobacteriales > Mycobacteriaceae > Aldersonia > Aldersonia kunmingensis. The sequence goes on from NZ_LRRB01000158.1 coordinate 20,924, forward strand.
ACGACGATGCCACCGCGCTCGGTGCCGTCCTGTTCAACACGGTCGCGCACACCTGGCCCTTCCGCTGGCGCTTCGACCTGATGGGCTGGACGAACAGGAACCGGTGGAAGGCCTGAACTGCCTACAGCGTGTACATGATCGGCGCCGCCGCGCCCTGAGTGTTCGTCGGGTCAGGGCCCGGTCCCGGCGTGCCACGACGAACCTCCGGTAGCGAGCGCGCGCTGTCCGCGAGCGGCGGAACCTCGCGCCACGCCGGATGCGCGTCCTCGAGCTCGAGCCCGAGCTGAATCAGATCGGCATCGCCCCATGCCAGCCCACCAAGCTGAACGCCGACCGGCATACCGGTCGTTTTGGAGCGCCCCACCGGAATCGAAATCGTCGGCACGCCCGCATAGTTGGCCCACCGCGCGTCGATCCCGGAATCGACGAACGCGCTCATGCCGAACATCGCATCGCGTCGCACACCGTCGACCTTCAGGCCCGGCATAACGATCGCGTCGAGCTTCGAATCGGCGAACATCCGGTTGTAGTCGGCCTGGTAGCGCTTCTTCTCCTGCAGGTTCGTGAAATAGTCCCCGGCAGGCACGGCCATCGCGGCGTTGGCTTGCATCACCGTCGGCACCAGATCTGGCCGGTAGTCGCCGATCCGGTCTGCGAATTGCCGGTGGTAGGCACCCATTTCGGCCAGATCGCCGGTTAGTGACTGCGGTAGCGCCGGCATACGCACGTCGCGAACTTCGGCACCGAGGTCACGGGCGAGGGAGAGGAACTCCTCGAACAACCGCAACACTTCGGGAGCGGCATTGCTGCGCGCCGTCTTCGGCACGCCGATGACCCGGCCGCTCAGCGGACGGTCGCCACCGCGGGCAACGAGCGGGAAGCCACCGTCGGGCGCAGGCACCGCACCCACGCCGCCGGACATGGACGTCAGCATGAGGGACGCGTCGCCGAGCGACCTCGCCATCGTCCCGGCAGTGTCCAGTGTCCACATGCAGGGAATGACTCCCAGCAGCGGAATCCGGCCATAGGTTGGCTTGATCGAGGAGATCCCGCACGCCGCCGCCGGACTGCGCAGCGATCCCCCGGTGTCGGTACCTACTGCCAGTGGGACGAACCGAGCCGCGAGCGCTGCCCCGTTGCCGCCGGACGAGCCACCCGCCGAATACTCGGGGCCCCAAGGGTTTCCGACCTGCGGGGTGCCTGCAGACAACGCGAATTCGTCGCATTCGGTATGGCCCATGAGGACGGCACCGGCGTCGCTCAACGTTCGCCAGATATCCGAATCGCCCGCGGCGATATTGCCGGCGAGGACTTTGCTCGATGCGGTCAGCGGGAGTCCCGCCACCGCGAAGAGATCCTTGAGCGCGATCGGCATGCCACAGAGCAAAGGTGCCGGATTGCCGTCACGCCGGCCGGTGCTCAGTCGCGCCGCGGCCGCGTCCGCCGCTGCGTAGGCGAGCTCGGGATACACCCGGATCCATGAGTTCAGAACTGCATCATGCGCGCGAGTCCGGGCGTAAAGGCTGTCCAGTAGTTCGCGCGGATGCAATTTGCCCGCCTGAAGGAGGCTGGCCGCCTCCATAGCGCTCAGCAGGGCGGGATCGGTCGCGGAGATGGCTCCCGGGGCGGGCAACCTGTTGGACGGGGCTGCGGACGCGACCCGGCCGGATAGCAGCGCGGCGCCGGCGACACCGACGGCCGCAGCGCCGAATAGCTTTCGGCGAGAAATGTCCGGAATCATCGCTTGACCTTCAGGTAGACGTAAGGCCGGGGCGTGTGGCGCACTACATCCGCAGGTGCCACACGCCCCGGCTTCCGCTACCTCTTCGCTCAGCGGGCGTATTCGTTACGCAGCGACGGCTTGACCACCTTGCCGCTCGCGTTGCGCGGCAGCTCGTCGACGATCACGAGATCCTTCGGGTGCTTGTAGCGCGCGAGGTTCTCGTTGAGGAACTCCTCGATCTCGGCGATGGTCAGGTTGTCGACGCCCTCGAGCGCGATCACGGCGACCGGGACCTCGCCCCACTTCGCGTCCGGGCGGCCGATGACCGCGGCCTCGCGGATGCTCGGGTGCGCGAAGAGCACGTTCTCCACTTCGGCGCAGTAGATGTTCTCGCCGCCGGAGATGATCATGTCCTTCTTGCGGTCGACGACGAAGATGAAACCTTCCTCGTCGCGCATGACCAGGTCACCGGAGTGGAACCAGCCACCCGCGAACGCCTCGGCCGTGGCCTCGGGCTTGTTCCAGTAGCCGGACATCATGGTCGGGCCGCGGTACACGATCTCGCCGATCTCGCCGGGCTTGACGTCGTTCATCTCATCGTCGACGACCCGGGTCTGGATGGTCGGGATGGGTTTGCCCACCGAGCCGAGCTTGCGCAGCGCGTCCTTGCCCTCCAGCACGCAGGTGATCGGCGACATCTCGGTCTGACCGAACACCGCGACATTCTGCGCCTCGGGGAAGGTGTCGGACATCGCCTGCAGCACGGTGTCCGATGCGGGGGCGGCGCCCCAGCTGATCACGCGGAGCTTCAGGTCGCGCTCCTTGACCGACGGATCGGCGCACACAACCTGCCACTGCGCCGGTACGAGGAATGCCGTGGTGGCGCCCTCGTTCTCCCACGCGTCGAGCAGCTCGGTGGGGTTGAAGGCACCGAGCGGGTGGATGACGGTCTTGCCGCCGACGAGGATGACCGGCGCGATGCTGCCGAGGCCGGCGATGTGGAACATCGGTGAGGCGCAGAACGCGACGTCGTCGGGCCGGTTGTCCAGCGCCCGCAGGCACGTCAGCGCCTGCGAGTTCATGTTGCTGTAGGACAGCACGGCACCCTTCGGGCTACCGGTGGTGCCCGAGGTGTACATGATCAGCGATGGGGTGTCTTCCGGAATATCCAGCGCGACATGGGATTCGCCCCCTTCCGCGATGACGTCCTCGTAGCCGAGCACATCACCCTCGGTCTGGCCGTCGACCACGATGCAGTGCTCGAGGCCCGGGGTGGCGTTGCGAACGGCCGCCACCAGCGGGGCGAGCACGCTGTCGGTGATCACCACGCTCGCACCGCTGTCGGAGACGATGTAGCCCATCTCCGGTGGGGTGAGACGGAAGTTCACCGGCACCGCGATCGCGCCGAGCGCGTTGATGCCCAGCACCGCCTCGATGTACTCGGTGTGGTTGAGCATGACGATCAGCACGCGATCGCCGAAGCCGATGCCACGGCGCGCCAGCGCGTCTGCGAGCGCCTCCGCGCGGTCGTGCAGCTGCTTCCAGGTGGTGTCCTTGCCGAGGTAGCGGAAAGCCGTGCTGTCCGGCTGCATTTCGGCGTGCACCTCGACCTGGGTGTTCCAGGTATTACGGCGCGAACGGAGTGGTTGATCGAGACGAGCGGACGCAGTCACCGGCTCTCCTTGCAGGGGTTCGTCGTTGAGTGAGAAGACATCGGTGCGAATTACTTGCCGAAGACCGGCTTGCGCTTGGTCAGCATCGCGGTGACGCCCTCCATGAAGTCGGCCGAGGTCAAAAGCTCGATCTGGCCGTCCTTCTCGCGCTCGAGCGCACCGTCGAGTGCCGCCAGCGTGGCCGCGTTCACGGCGCGCTTCGTGAGCTCCTGCGCACGGCGCGGGCCCTCCGACAGCTTGAGCGCAGCAGCCTCGACCTTGGCGTCGAGTTCGTCGGCCGGGACCACTGCGGTGATCAGGCCGGCGGCCTTGGCCGCCTCCGCCGGCAGGCGGTCACCCAGCAGCGCCATTTCGGCGGCCAGCGCGCGACCGGCGGCCGCACCAACGAGGGCGCTCGCGCCACCGTCCGGCATGAGGCCGATGTTGATGAACGCCAGCAGCAGGTACGCGTCCTCGGTGGCGTAGGTGATGTCGGCGGCGATCGCCAGCGACGCGCCGATGCCGGCGGCAGCACCGTTGACCCGGGCGATGACCGGAACCGGAGCCTCCACGATCGAGCGCACGAGGCGGTTCGCGCCGTCCATCGTCATTTCGGGAGTAACACCCGCGGCGGCAGCCTCACCGGTCGCGGCTAGATCGGCACCGGTACAGAACGCCTTGTTGCCACCGCCGGTGAGCACGATGACCCGCACCGAGGTGTCCTGACCGGCGGCGATGATGGTGTCACCGAGCGCGATCATGGCGTTGTAGTCGATCGCGTTCATGCGCGACGGCTTGTCGATCGTGATGCGGAGGATGCCGCCGTCCTGTTCGGTAACGAACCCGGAAGCGGTCACAGTTGCCTCAGTCATAATCTTTCAGTTCCTCACTGCCGCAGGCTCAACGACGGACTCGAGCAGCCGGCCACGGATGAGCTCCTCGGCCTCGGAGACCATGCGCTCGACGAGCTCGGCACAGGTCGGGATGTCGTGGATCAGGCCCTGGCACAGACCAACCGACCAGATGCCGGCTTCGGTGTCGCCCTCTTCGTAGACCTTGCGGCCACGCTGACCGGAGACGAGGTCCTTGATGGCCGCGAAATCGCCGCCCTGGTTCAGGATCTCGACGACCTCGCGGCTCACGCCGTTGGACGCGACGCGGGCGGTGTTGCGCAGCGTGCGGAAGATGAGCTCGGTGTCGAGCTCGCTGTTCGCGACGATCTGCTCCTTGACCTTCTGGTCGATGCTCGACTCCTGGGTGCACAGGAAGCGGGTGCCCATGTTGACGCCGTCCGCGCCGAGCGCCATCGCGGCGACGAGGCCCTTGGCGTCGGCGATACCGCCGGAGGCGATCATCGGGATGTCGAGCACACGTGCGGCGGCGGGGATCAGCACCAGGCCGGGGATGTCATCCTCACCGGGGTGGCCGGCGCACTCGAAGCCGTCAATGCTGACGCCGTCGACGCCCACCTGCTGAGCCTTGAGCGCGTGGCGGACGCTGGTGCACTTGTGCAGCACCTTGACGCCCGCGTCCTTGAAATGCGGCAGGTGCGTGGCCGGGTTGCCGCCCGCGATCTCGACGATCTTCACGCCACCGTCGATGATCGCCTGCCGGTACTCCTCGTACGGGGGCGGCGTGATGGACGGCAGGATCGTCAGGTTGACGCCGAACGGCTTATCAGTGAGCTCCCGGGTTCGCGCGATCTCCTTGCGCAGGTCATCGGGGGTCGGCTGGGTCAGCGCGGTGATGAAGCCAAGTGCACCGGCGTTCGCGACCGCGGCGACGAGTTCGGCCCGGCCGACCCACATCATTCCGCCCTGCACGATGGGGTGTTCAATGCCGAACACCTCCGTGAACCGGGTACGCAACATAAGGCCCTACTTTCGAATGTGGTGACCGCCCGCGGTTACCGCGGAGCTTTCCAATTTCGCGAATTGTGGTTAACTTATTGAGTCGTTGGCTGGCTGTCAACAAGCTTCGGCGCGTCGCTCGGCCCTTCACGGGTAACCAACGAGGACGTGAGTAAGCGCAGGTAGACCGGAGGGGAGGTGGCCATGGCCGACCGCACGGAGAACAACACAGCGTCCGAGACGGCGCCGCGCCGCCGCCCGCGTAACCGCAAGGCGCAAATCGCAGTCGCGGCCGCCCGCGCGTTCAGTGAGCGCGGCTATCACCCGGTTGGGGTCGACGAAATCGCCGCTGAACTCGGCATCTCGGGTCCGGCCATCTATCGGCACTTCCCGAACAAGTACGCCCTGCTCGTCGCCGCCGCCGACGCCGAGGCAGGCGCGCTTCAGGCCGCAGTGGACGAGGTCACCGACGAATCGCTCGCTCCGGCCGAGCAGTTGGACGTGGTGATCTCCTCGCTTGCCAAGGCCACCATCGAGCACCGGCGCGCGGGCGGGCTGTACCGCTGGGAGCGCCGCTACCTCGAGGCAGCCGACCGCGCACGCATCCGCGAGACGCTCGATCAGGTCGGCCGCAGCATCGCCGAACCGCTGTCGAAGCTGCGACCCACGACCCCGCTCGGCGATATCGCCATGCACGCCGCCGCCGCGCTCAGCGTGATCGGCAGCATCACTGCCCACCGCACGACACTTGCAGCCGACCAGCTCGAGCCACTGCTAGAGCAGATGGCCGACTCGGTCCTCGGCGCTACGCTGCCTCCGCTGCCCGATACCGCCGCACCCGAACGGTCCGGCGAACGCGGCCGATCCGTCTCGGCCCGACGTGAACGGGTGCTAAACGAAGCGATCAAGATCTTCGCCCTGCGCGGCTACCACGAAGCGAGCATCGAAGAGATCGCCTCGGCGGCGTCGATCAACGCCTCGAGCGTCTACCGCTACTTCCCGTCCAAGGCCGACCTGCTCGCGGCGGGCTTCTACCGCGCCGCGGACCGGGTCACCGCCGCACTGTCGGACGCGCTCGCCGAATCGGTAGATACGGTCGACGCGCTGCGGCGCATTTCGCAGAAGTATCTCCAGCTCGCCTTCTCGGGACCGGAGTTGCTGTTCGTGTACTTCGCCGAGTTCGGCAATCTGCCCGCCGCCGAGCAGAGCAACCTGCGCGCGATCCAGCGACAGAACATCGAAGAGTGGGTGCACCTACTCACCGAGGTTGCGCCCGGCACTGTCGCGGCTCGGTTCCGCGTCCACGCCGCGCTCGGCCTCGTCCTCGACCTCGGCCGGCTGATCCGGTTCGACCCGCGCCCGGAGGCTCTGGCGCGGGTGCACACCCTGATGTTGCAAGTCCTGCTCGGCGACGCCGAGATTCCGCTCTCCGATTAACCACATCCCCCACGCCGTCCACCAAGGAGCGCGCATGACCGAGGCACCCGCCGCCACTCGTCCCGCCGAGGCCACACCCACCACCCTGACGTCACTCAATCCGGCCACCGGCGAACTCGTCGCGGAATTCCCGATCGACGACGCCGCGGCCGTGGCCGTCGCCGTCGAGAGGGCGCGCGGTGCGCTCGCGACCTGGCGCGACCTCGGCTTCGATGGCCGTCGCAAGGCCCTGCTGCGCTGGGCTTCGCAGCTGATCAACAACTCCGATGAGCTCAGTGCGCTCGTGCACAAGGAGAACGGCAAGCCGCTCGAGGACGCGTTCCTCGAGCTGATGCTGACCCTCGAGCACATCGACTGGGCCGCGAAGAACGCCAAGAAGGTGCTGTCGCCGCAGAAGGTGAAGCCGGGCTCATTCATGGCCAATCACGAGGCCGTCATCGAGCGGCGCGCTTACGGCGTGGTCGGTGTCATCGGTCCGTGGAACTACCCGCTCTACACGCCGAACGGCTCGATCGCCTACGCGCTTGCCGCCGGCAACACCGTCGTGTTCAAGCCGAGCGAGTACACCGTCGCGATCGGCCGCTACTACGCCGAGGCGTTCAAGAAGGCCAACCCACAGCTGCCCGCGGGCATCCTCGAGGTCCTGGTCGGCTACGGCGAGACCGGCGCGGCGCTGGTGAAGTCGAACATCGACAAGATCGCGTTCACCGGCTCGACCCCGACCGGCAAGCAGATCATGGCGGCTGCCGCCGAGCGGATGACGCCGATCGTGCTCGAGTGCGGCGGTAAGGACGCGGCCATCGTCGCCGCGGACGCGAACATCGAAGCGGCAGCGGAGGCCATCGCCTGGTCGGCGATGGCGAACAGCGGCCAGACCTGCGTCGGCACCGAGCGCGTGTACGTCGAGGAGCCGGTGTACGACAAGTTCCTCACCGCACTGCGGGCAAAGCTCGTCGGTGTCGCGCCGGGTGGACACGATTCGGCGTCCTACGGCCCGATGACGATGCCGTCGCAGGTCGACGTCGTGAAGCGCCACATCGACGACGCGCTCGCCCGCGGCGGTCGCGCGCTCGTCGGCGGTCCCGAGTCGGTGCGCGCGCCGTTCGTCGACCCGGTCGTGCTCGTCGATACCCCGGAGGACTCGCTCGCGGTCACCGAGGAGACCTTCGGTCCGACCGTCACCGTGCGCGCGGTGAAGAGCATCGACGAGGCCGTCGAACTCGCGAACGCCACCGAGTTCGGGCTCGCTTCGACGGTGTTCTCCAAGTCTCATGGCATGGAGATCGCCCGTCGCCTGCGCGCCGGAGCGACCTCGGTCAACGCCGCACTGTCGTTCGCCGCGATCTCTGCGCTGCCGTTCGGCGGTGTCGGGGCGTCGGGCTTCGGCCGTATCCACGGCGCCGACGGCCTGCGCGAGTTCGCCTACCCGCACGCCATCGCGCGCCAGCGGTTCACCATTCCGGGCATGGCGCTGCTGTCGTTCTCCCGCAGCTCGTCAACGGTCGGTGTGATCAAGAAGGTCATCACGTTCCGGCACGGCCGGCACAGCTGACCACATAGCGGACAAGGCGGCCGCGGGGATTCGGGCGAATCGAAAGGCTCGCTCGTACCCCGCGGCCGAATGCGTTGTGGGGGCGTTTCGATAACGGCGGTAACATCACCGCACCCGCCCGAACCTATGGGCGGAAGGTCTCGCGATGGAGTCCCTACCCGCACATGTGGAAGGCCCCTCGGCCGGGTTGGCCGAGGGACCTTCGTCCG
>NZ_LRRB01000279.1 GCF_001646865.1 Aldersonia kunmingensis
CGCGTGACGGCCGCGACGACCGCGGCGGGGATGACGAGGACGGCCGCGGCAGGCGTGGCCGTCGCTTCCGTGAGCGTCGTCGTGGTGGACGCGACCGTCAGGGCGATAGTGTCGCCGAGCCCGAGATTCGCGAGGACGATGTCCTGCAGCCGGTGGCCGGCATCCTCGACGTGCTCGACAACTACGCGTTCGTGCGGACGTCCGGTTATCTCGCGGGCTCGAACGACGTGTACGTGTCGATGAATCTCGTCCGCAAGAACGGCCTGCGCCGCGGTGATGCAATCACCGGTGCGGTTCGCGCGCCTCGCGAGGGTGAGCAGAGCAATCAGCGGCAGAAGTTCGATCCGCTGGTTCGCCTGGACACCGTCAACGGTGGCGAGGTCGACGCCGTCAAACGGCGCCCCGAGTTCAACAAGCTGACCCCGCTGTACCCGAACCAGCGACTGCGGCTCGAAACTCAGCAGAACAAGCTGACCACGCGCGTGATCGATCTGATCATGCCGATCGGCAAGGGCCAGCGCGCCCTTATCGTCTCCCCGCCGAAGGCCGGTAAGACGACGATCCTCCAGGACATCGCCAACGCGATCTCCATCAACAATCCCGAGTGCCACCTGATGGTCGTTCTGGTGGACGAGCGGCCCGAAGAAGTCACCGACATGCAGCGCTCGGTGCGGGGCGAGGTCATCGCCTCGACCTTCGACCGGCCGCCGGCGGACCACACGTCGGTCGCCGAGCTCGCCATCGAGCGGGCGAAGCGACTGGTGGAGTCCGGCAAGGACGTTGTCGTGCTTCTCGATTCGATCACCCGACTCGGCCGCGCGTACAACAACTCGTCGCCGGCATCGGGCCGCATCCTCTCCGGTGGTGTCGACTCGACCGCGCTCTACCCGCCGAAGCGTTTCCTCGGTGCCGCGCGCAACATCGAGAACGGTGGATCGCTCACCATCATCGCGACCGCGATGGTGGAGACCGGTTCCACCGGTGACACCGTGATCTTCGAGGAGTTCAAGGGCACCGGTAACGCCGAGCTCAAGCTGGACCGAAAGATCGCCGAGCGTCGCGTGTTCCCGGCGGTCGACGTCAACCCGTCCGGCACGCGCAAGGACGAGCTGCTGATGAGCCCGGACGAATTCGCGGTCGTGCACAAGCTGCGCCGCGTGCTCTCCGGACTGGACTCCCATCAGGCGATCGATCTGCTGATCGACCGGCTGAAGAAGAGCCAGAACAACGTCGAGTTCCTGATGCAGGTCACGAAGACCGCGCCGGGCGCTGTCGACGAGTGATTTGACGCAAAAGGTGGCCCCGGGCTGGTGGGTCGCTCCGCGGGCTCCGCTCCCGGGAAGCAACCCGGGGCACCTTTTGTTGCAGTAGGCGAGCCGAAGGGTGCGAAGCCCGGGACCTGCCGCGATTCGCGGCGGAACTCCCTGGTCTGGCATACTGATCGGTCGAAGTCCGGTTCCGGTTCACGTCTCCGAAAGGCGGAGGCGACCCGGCGACCATTGTGAGAGGACACCATGAAGGCAGGAATTCACCCGAACTACGTCGCGACCACGGTCGTGTGTGGTTGCGGGAACACGTTCGAGACCCGGAGCACCGCCGAGTCCGGCCGCATCACGGTCGAGGTTTGCTCGCAGTGCCATCCGTTCTACACCGGCAAGCAGAAGATTCTGGACACCGGTGGCCGCGTGGCCCGGTTCGAGGCTCGCTACGGCAAGCGCGCCGGCAAGAAGGCCGAAGGCTCCTAGCTTCCTCGCCGACGCCCGTCCTGCTCTGCAGGCCGGGCGTCGGCTTTTTTGTGCGATAACACCGGTGCTGACTCCACAAGGCACGGAAAGCGGAGCGTAAGAAGATGGCAACCACGCGACCATCGGCGATCGACGACATTCTCGCCGAGCACGCCGGCCTCGAACAGCAGATGTCCGACCCGGCCTTGCACAACGACCCGGCCACTGCGCGCCGGGTGGGCAAGCGATTCGCTGAGCTTGCGCCCATCATGGCGACGCACACCAAGCTGCAGGCCGCGCGCGACGACCTGGCCGCGGCCCGTGAACTCGCCGCCGACGATTCGAGCTTTGCCGCCGAGATTCCGGAGCTCGAGGCGCAGGTCGAAGAGCTCGATGCGACGCTCACCGATCTTCTCGCGCCGCGCGACCCGCATGATGGTGATGACGTTGTGCTCGAGGTCAAATCCGGTGAGGGCGGCGAGGAGTCGGCGCTGTTCGCCTCCGACCTGGCCCGGATGTACGTCCGGTACGCCGAGCGCCGCGGCTGGAAGGTGGAGATCCTCGACGCGACGATCTCCGATCTCGGTGGCTACAAAGAAGCCACCATTTCGATCAAGAGCCGCGATGCGGTCCGCGACGGGGTGTGGTCCCGGCTGAAGTTCGAGGGCGGGGTGCACCGCGTGCAGCGCGTGCCGGTCACCGAATCACAGGGCCGGGTCCATACGTCAGCCGCGGGCGTCCTCATCTACCCCGAGCCCGAGGAAGTGGCCCAGGTAAAGATCGACGAGACCGACCTGCGCATCGACGTCTACCGGTCTTCAGGCAAGGGCGGTCAGGGCGTCAACACCACCGACTCCGCGGTGCGAATCACCCACCTGCCCACCAATATCGTCGTGACCTGCCAGAACGAGCGCTCGCAGCTGCAGAACAAGGCCCGCGCCATGCAGGTGCTCGCGGCCCGGCTGCAGGCCCTCGCGGAGGATCAGGCCGATGCCGAGGCGGCGGCCGGGCGGGCGAGCCAGATTCGGACCGTCGACCGGTCCGAGCGCATCCGCACGTACAACTTTCCGGAGAACCGGATCGCCGATCACCGCATCGGTTTCAAGGCGCACAACCTCGACGCGGTCCTCGACGGCGAGATGGATGCGCTGCTCGACGCGCTCGGCACCGCCGACCGCGAGGCCCGGCTCGCCGCCGAGTAATCGCAGGCAGCGGCCCGGAGGAGAGGCCCGGAGCGTGCGGATGGGCCGCACGACATGGCGTCGGTATTACCCGGGGGCGCCGGACGGTATGACACGCTGATACCCGTGAGCCGACAACCGCTGCGGGACGCCATGGCCGCTGCAGCCGAAAAGCTGCGCGCCGCCGGCGTTGCGAGTCCGCGTGCGGATGCCGAGCAGTTGGCCGCGCACCTACTCGGCGTGCCGCGCACCCGGCTCGCGCTGATACCGCTCGTCGAGCCGGCGATGCTGGACGCCTATCATGCGATGGTCGATCAGCGCGCCAAACGTATTCCGCTGCAATACATTACGGGGATCGCGTCGATGGGCAACATCGATATCGAGGTCGGCCCGGGGGTTTTCGTGCCACGACCGGAGACCGAACTCTTGCTCGCATGGGCGCTCGGCTTCCTCGAGGCGCACGGCCCGCACAACCCGACCGTGCTCGACCTCTGCACCGGAACCGGCGCGCTGGCGCTCGCGATCGCGCATGCGCGTCCGGACGCGGTGGTGCACGCGGTGGAACTGGATCCGCGCGCACTCGAGTGGGCGCGCCGCAACGCCGGGCACCGCGCGGAGTCCGGCGACACCCCGATCGTGCTGACCGCGGGTGACGCCGGCGACCCGGCGCTGCTGCCCGATCTGGACGGCAAGGTCGACGTCATCGTGTCCAACCCTCCCTATATCCCGGCAGGCGCGGAACTGGAACCCGAAGTCGCCGAACATGATCCGCCGCAGGCGCTGTTCTCCGGAGCGGACGGGCTCGACTTGATCCGTGCGATGGTGCCGAACCTGCGCCGGTGGTTGCGCCCCGGCGGCGGGCTGGCGATCGAGCACGACGACACCAACGGGGCCGGCGTCGCGGACCTACTTAATGCGGGCGGCGCGTTCATCGACGTTGCCGAACACCCCGATCTCGCCGGTAAGCCGCGCTACATCGTCGCCGGTCGCGCGAGCTGACCTGGACCGATCCGCACGGATCGGTCTGGCTCGATTCTGGTAGCCGCGCAGCGCTGCGGTGTGCCGCCCGGAGCGTCGATACCGAAATGCAAAGATGGGGGAGTGAGCACCGTTTACGACTGCGGGGATTCGGCTTCCCGCTCGGCAGGCCTGAGCGCCGCCAAGAGCAGCTTGAAATCCGGTCGCCTCGTCGTGCTCCCCACTGACACGCTCTACGGCATCGGCGCCGACGCGTTCGATAGCACGGCGGTGTCGTCGCTGCTGGGCGCGAAGCGCCGCGGCCGCGATATGCCTGTGCCGGTCCTGGTCGGGTCCTGGCACACCATCGACGGCCTCGTTTACTCCGTGCGCCCCGAGGCTCGCGAACTGATCCGCGCGTTCTGGCCGGGTGGGCTGAGCCTGGTGGTGCAGCAGGCGCCGTCTTTGTCCTGGGATCTCGGTGACACCCGCGGCACCGTGATGGTGCGTATGCCTTTGCATCCGGTCGCGCTCGAACTGCTGCGTGAGGTCGGGCCGCTCGCTGTGTCGAGCGCCAACGTTTCCGGTTCGGCCCCGGCCACGACCGTCGAGGAAGCCCGCGCCCAGCTGGGCGAGACCGTTTCCGTTTATCTGGACGGCGGCATTGCTCAGCACGCCGTGGCGTCAACGATCGTCGACCTCACCGGCGATAGTCCGCGCGTGCTGCGCGCGGGTGCTGTGCCGGTCGGCGCGGTCGCGGAAGTGCTCGGCGTTGACGCCGACAGTCTGACGAGCGGAGCCGCGTAGGTGCGGGCCCGGCGGCCCGAGCCGCGGCCGGTCTCGTGAGCGCCACCGATTCGATCCTGCACGTCGCGCAGGAAAGCCGCGGCGCGGGTGTTCCGATTCGAGAGCTGCTGCTGGTGTTGTTCACCGCCAGCGTCGTGACGTTCCTGGCAACCGGCGGCGTGCGGGTAGCAGCGATCGCGTTCGGCGCAGTGGCGATTCCACGTGACCGTGACGTGCACACCAAGCCGATTCCCCGCATGGGCGGCGTCGGAATCTATGCCGGCATCCTCGTTTCGCTGCTTTTCGCCGCGCAACTCCCAGCGCTGCAACGTGGATTCGAGTTCACCAGCGACGTGCCCGCCGCATTGGTCGCGGGCGGCGTCATCATGCTCGTCGGCATCGTGGACGACCGCTGGGGACTTGACGCGCTGACGAAGTTCGTTGGCCAGGTCACCGCAGCGGGCCTTTTGGTGATCATGGGTGTCAGCTGGTTCGTCGTGTATTCACCTATCGGCAGCGGCAGCACAATCGTGCTCGACCAGTTGCAGGCCGGCCTGGTGACGGTCGGCGTGACGGTCGTGATGATCAACGCGATGAACTTCGTCGATGGACTGGACGGACTCGCGGCCGGGCTCGGCCTGATCTCCGCACTCGCGATCTGCGCGTTCTCGATGGGACTGTTGCACGAGCAGGGCGGCGACGTCAGTGTCTATCCGCCCGCGATGATGGCCGCGGCGCTGGCCGGTGCGTGCCTTGGCTTCCTGCCACACAACTTCCAGCCCGCCCGGATCTTCATGGGCGACTCGGGCTCAATGCTGATCGGCCTGATGCTGGCGACGATCTCGACGAGTGCGTCGGGGCGAATCCCGCTCAATGCCTACGGCAGCCGCGACATCCTCGGTCTGCTCTCGCCACTGCTGCTCGTCGGTGCGGTGATGTTCATTCCCGTGCTCGACCTGTTGCTCGCGATCGTGCGGCGAACCCGTGCCGGTGTCAGCCCGTTCAGCCCGGACAAGATGCACCTGCATCACCGGCTGTTGGAGATCGGCCATTCGCACCGGCGAGTCGTGCTGCTCATCTATTTGTGGGTCGGCGTCCTGGCCTTCGGCGCGGTCGGCAGTGCGCTGTTCGACCGTCGGATCGTCGTGCTTCTGCTTGCCGGCGGACTCGTCTTCGCGCTCATCGTGACGGCCGTTCCGTCGCTGCGTGGAGACGCCGACAGATCGGCCTGAGGCGGCGTCCGGTTCGCCCGGCCTGCCCGGTCTCGACCGCAACGGAAGTGTCTACTACACTGTGTCGTGGGCACGGGAAACCGCAGCTCCGAACGTGGTGGTAAGTTTTCCCTGCCCCGCTGATCAGCGCCGGTCATTTAGGCCGCTGACCTGCGGTTGGGGCCCATACCGACCGCTAAGGAGTCAGCCGGTGAACGTGTCCAGCACGAACGCCATCGACGAGATCTAAGGACTCGCCATGTCGAACGTGCCGCCGAGTCCGAGGCAGCTGATAGGCGTCGGAGCCAACATAGTAGGCTTCGTGGTGCTTGGCCTGGTGTTGGGCTGGTTTCTTGATGACCGCCTGGATACCACGCCGCTCTGCATCCTCATCGGGCTCGCGGTCGGTGTACTTGGTGCAGTCGTGTCGGCGGTCATGCATATCCGCTCGTTCTTGAAGGATTGAGGTAGAGGCAGATGGCTACGCCAGCGCCGTCACCGCTCATGCCACGGGTTCCGTTGAGCCTGAAGCGGCCGACGATCATGGTCGTCGTCATCGGCATTCTCGCCCTTGTTGTCTCCGGCCTCGTCGGCCACATCTTGTTCGGTGCACTGTTCATTCTCGGCATGGCGATGGGCCTGCTCAACATCAAGTTGGTGCAGCGCGCGGTCGCCAAAGTCACCGCCGAGGACCACCCGAGCAAGAGTCAAATGGCGGTCTCCTCTGCCTCCCGATTGCTCGTCATTACCGCCGTTGCCTTCGTGATAGGTTTCCTGCTGCGGCCCGACGGGATCGGGATCATCTTCGGATTGGCCGTCTTCCAAGTCATTTTGGTGCTCAACACCACTTTGCCCGTAGTGAAAGGACTTCGTCAGCAGTCATGACTGGCAGCCTCCTTGCATCGACGACGACCGTTCTCGCCGAAACCGAGATCGAAGTCGGCCACCACACACAGGTCGAATTCGCCGGCATGACGTTCAACGTCGACACGATCTACGCCACGGTGGTTGCCGCGGTAATCGTGATTGGCCTGGCGTTCTACCTTCGCTCGAAGATCACCTCCGGTGTCCCGAACGGCGTGCAGCTGTTCTGGGAAGCGATCACCGTTCAGATGCGCGGCCAGGTCGAGAGCGCCATGGGCCTCAAGATCGCGCCGTTCGTGCTGCCGCTCTCGGTGACGTTGTTCGTCTTCATTCTGGTCGCGAACTGGCTCTCGGTCTTCGAAATCGCCATTGGTGACGCGCATTTGATCGCGCCGCCCGCGTCTGACGTCAACTTCGTTTACGCCATAGCGCTTTTCGTCTTCGCTTGCTACCACTACGCCGGCGCTCGTCGCCGCGGCACGTTCAAGCACCTGAAGCAGCTCGCCAAGGGCCACGTCGCATTCCTGGCCCCGGTCAACATCATTGAGGAGATCGCCAAGCCGATCTCGTTGTCGCTCCGACTGTTCGGCAACATGTTCGCCGGCGGCATCATGCTGACCCTGATCGCGCTCTTCCCGCCCTACATCCTCTGGGCGCCGAACGCGGTGTGGAAACTGTTCGACCTCTTCGTCGGTCTGATTCAGGCGTTCATTTTCGCCCTGCTGACGATCCTTTACTTCAGCCAGTCCACTGAGCTGGAGGAAGCCCACTAATCCCACTGGGGTTTCCCCAGTTCGCGGCTCGACCCCTCGAGCAACGTTTCGTCACAACACAGAAGGAAGTGAAAGACATGGCAGCTGATCCGGAACTCGTCAACGGAATCATTACGGCCGGCGCGCTCGTCGGTGGTGGCCTCATCATGGCCGGCGGTGCCGTTGGTGCCGGTATCGGTGACGGTCTGGCCGGTAGCCAGCTGATCGCGGGCGTCGCTCGCCAGCCGGAGGCCCAGGGTCGCCTGTTCACGCCGTTCTTCATCACCGTTGGTCTGGTCGAGGCGGCGTACTTCATCAACCTGGCGTTCATGGCGCTCTTCGTGTTCGCGACGCCGGGCAAGATCTAAGTAGCCCTTTGATGGACAGCGCATTGTTGCTGGCTGCCGAAGAAGGCGAGACCACCAACTTCCTCATCCCCAACGGGACCTTCTTTGTCGAGCTGATCATCTTCTTGATCGTGCTCGGGGTCATCGTGAAGTTCGTTGTGCCTCCGATTTCGAAGGTGCTCAGCGAGCGCGAGGAGTTGCTGGCCAAGACGGCCGAGGATAACCACCAGGCCGCTCGTGAACTCGCCGACGCGGACGCCGCTTATAAGGAAGAGCTCGGCGGCGCTCGCGCCGAGGCGTCTCGCATTCGCGAGGAGGGCCGGGCCGAGGGCCAGGCCGTTCTCGACGAGATGCGGGATCAGGCCAAGCAGGAATCCGATGCGATCGCGCAGCGGGCGTCCGCGGAACTGCAGGAGCAGGGCCGTCAGATTGCCCAGGAGCTGCAGGGTCGGGTCGGACCGCTGTCCGAGACGCTGGCGAACCGGGTGCTCGGCGTCGAGGGAGCCTCGGCGTCGACGAACCTGGCCGATCATTCGGGACGGGGGTAGTCGGTATGGCCACCTTTATTGCTGAGCTGTTTGCCTTCGCCGTCGTCATTTTCGTGCTGTGGCGCTACGTCGCTCCTCCGGTCAAGCGGATGATGGCGACGCAGCAGGAGACCGTCCAGCGCAATCTCGACGAAAGCGAAACGGCGCGAACGGCTCTCGCCGACGCGGAGCGCAAGCACCGTGACGCAGTGGAGCAGGCGCGGCTCGAGGCCGCAAAGATTCGCGACGATGCCCGGGCGGATGCGCAGCGCATCTCCGAGCAGCTTCGCGAGCAGGCGGACGCCGAGGTCGAGCGGGTCAAGCAGCAGGGCACGGAGCAGATCACGCTCCAGCGCCAGGCGCTTATCCGCGAGCTGAAGGCGGACCTGGGTATCGCGGCGGTGGCGCAGGCCGGTGAGCGCGTGCGCTCCGAGCTTGCCGCTCCGGACGCCCGCTCCGGCAGCGTGGACCGTTTCCTCGACGAACTCGAGTCGATGGCCGGCTCGGACTCTGCGTCCGGCGCGGCCGTGTCGAAGAACAGTGGGGTTTCCTGATGCATGCGGCTAGCCGCGAATCGATGCAGGCAGTTCAGCGTCGCTTCGACGATGTCGTCGGCGGCGTGGACACTGCCGTGCTCGGCGACTTCGCCGACGAGTTGGCTTCGCTCGCTGGGCTGCTGCTCGAGCACTCCGTGCTGCGCAAGTACCTCGCGGCGCGGTCCGACGATTCGGCGCCCAAGGTCGCGATGGTTGAGCGGCTGTTGACCGGCAAGGTCGGCGAGCAGACGTTCGATATCGCCAAGACCGCAGTGCAGCAGCGCTGGTCGGTCTCTCGCGACCTGCCCGAGGCGTTCGAGCGGCTCGCCCGGCTCGCCGTCCTGGTCTCCGCCGAGCGCGAGAACAAGATCGAGGACGTCGAGGACGAGCTGTTCCGGTTCGGTCGGACGCTTGACGCGAACCCGCGTCTTGCTTCGCTGCTGAGCCAGCTCGAGCAGCCCGCCGACAAGCGAATCAGCCTGTTGGACAGCGTGGTTGTCGACAAGGCGACCACGTGGACCGCGTCGCTGCTTCGCCAGAGCGTCCGCCTGCTGCACGGCCGGAACCTCGTCGATGTCGTGCCGGAGCTCGCAGAGCTCGCCGCGGCGCGCCGGGGCGAGTCGGTCGCACACGTTGTCGCGGCCTCGCCGCTCAGCGAGCAGCAGTACGACCGGCTGTCGAGCGTGCTGTCGCGAATCTACGGCCGTACCATCTCGGTACAGCTCGACGTCGACCCCGAGGTGCTCGGCGGTCTGCAGATCCGGATCGGCGACGAGGTCGTCGATGGAACCATCGCGGCAAAGCTTGAAAAGGCTGCAAGCCAACTGCCCGAGTAGCCCGAGTCGGCCGCCGGCCGAACGGACACCCAAACACACAGAGCCGAAACCAATTTCGAAAGCAGGAAATCGAGAGCCATGGCGGAGTTGACGATCTCATCCGAAGAGATTCAAGGCGCGATCGAATCGTATGTCGCGTCGTTCTCGTCCGAGACGTCGCGCGAGGAGATCGGCATCGTGTCCGATACCGGTGACGGTATTGCGCACGTCGAAGGTCTGCCATCGGCGATGACCCAGGAACTGCTCGAGTTCTCCGGGGGGGTCCTCGGTGTCGCGCTCAACCTGGACGAGGGCAGCATCGGCGCCGTCATCCTCGGTGATTACGAGAAGCTCGAAGAGGGCCAGCAGGTCAAGCGCACCGGCGAGGTCCTTTCCGTGCCGGTCGGCGACGACTTCCTCGGCCGTGTGGTTGACCCGCTGGGTGCTCCGCTCGACGGCCTCGGCGAGATCAAGGCGGAAGCCCGCCGCGCGCTCGAGGTTCAGGCCCCGACCGTGGTTCAGCGCCAGGGTGTCGGTGAGCCGCTGCAGACCGGCATCAAGGCGATCGACTCGCAGACCCCGATCGGCCGCGGCCAGCGCCAGCTGATCATTGGTGACCGCAAGACCGGCAAGACCGCGGTGTGCGTCGACACCATCCTGAACCAGAAGCAGGCTTGGGAGACCGGCGACCCGAACCAGCAGGTTCGCTGCATCTATGTCGCCATCGGCCAGAAGGGCTCCACCATCGCCGGTGTGCGCCAGGCGCTCGAGGATGCTGGTGCGCTTGCGTACACCACCATCGTCGCCGCCCCGGCCTCGGATTCGGCCGGCTTCAAGTGGCTCGCCCCCTACACCGGCTCGGCCATCGGCCAGCATTGGATGTACCAGGGCAAGCACGTCCTGATCGTGTTCGACGACCTGACCAAGCAGGCCGAGGCCTACCGCGCCATCTCGCTGCTGCTGCGTCGCCCGCCGGGCCGCGAGGCGTACCCGGGTGACGTCTTCTACCTGCACTCGCGTCTGCTGGAGCGTTGCGCGAAGCTGTCGGACGAGCTCGGCGCCGGCTCGATGACCGGACTGCCGATCATCGAGACCAAGGCCAACGACATCTCGGCCTACATCCCGACCAACGTCATCTCCATCACCGACGGCCAGTGCTTCCTCGAGACGGACCTGTTCAACCAGGGTGTGCGTCCGGCCATCAACGTCGGTGTCTCGGTCTCCCGCGTCGGTGGCGCTGCGCAGATCAAGGCCATGAAGGAGGTCGCCGGCTCGCTGCGTCTGGAGCTCTCGCAGTACCGCGAGCTCGAGGCCTTCGCCGCTTTCGCCTCCGACCTCGACGCCGCTTCGAAGGCTCAGCTGGACCGCGGTGCGCGTCTGGTCGAGCTGCTCAAGCAGCCGCAGTACACGCCGTACCCGGTCGAGGAGCAGGTCGTCGCGATCTTCCTCGGCACCAAGGGCCACCTCGACGATGTTCCGGTCAACGACGTCATCCGCTTCGAGCGTGACTTCCTCGACTTCGTCAAGGCCCGTCACGAGAACATCCTGACCTCGATCCGCGAGAGCAAGGTGCTCGGCGACGACAACACGGAGGCGCTCAACGCCGCGGTCGCCGACTTCAAGCGCGGCTTCGAGACCTCCGATGGTTCGGCAGTCAACGAGCCGGCCGTTGCGCCGCTCGATGAGGCGCCGGAGCAGGAGACGGTCAAGGTTCACCGGCCGCAGCCGGACGAGAGCTGAGGGTAAGGCCTTAGATGCCCGCACAACTACGAGTCCTCAGACGGCGAATCCGGTCTGCCGGGGCGATCAAGAAGATCACCAAAGCCCAGGAGATGATCGCGACTTCGCGTATCTCGAAGGCACAGTCTCGCGTCGCAGCTGCACGTCCGTACGCGGACGAGATGACCAAGGTCCTCTCGGCACTGGCTGACGAAACCGATCTCGACCATCCGCTGTTGGTCGAGAAGGAGGGCGCGCACACCGCTGGCGTTCTCGTGGTCACTTCCGACCGCGGGCTCTGCGGCGGCTACAACGCGAACGCCCTGCGCGTCGGCGAGCAGCTGTTCGGCCACCTGCGTGAGCAGGGCAAGTCGCCGGTGATCTACACGGTCGGCCGCAAGGCGCAGAGCTTCTACAACTTCCGTGGCCGCGACATCGCCCGTTCGTGGACCGGCTTCTCCGAGCAGCCGACATACGAGAACGCGGTGGAGATCGCTTCCGCCCTGGTGGACGACTTCATGGTTGGTTCCGCCGACGAGGATGCCGATTACCCCGGTAAGCGGCACGGCGTGGACGAATTGCACATCGTGTACACCGAGTTCGCGTCGATGCTGACCCAGACGGCGACCGCGCACCGGATTGCCCCGCTGGCGATCGAAGAAGCCGAGTCGACCGAGTCGAAGGTCGAGTACGAGTTCGAGCCCGAGGCGGAGGAGCTGTTCAACTCGCTGCTGCCGCGTTATCTCGCGACCCGGATCTACGCCGCACTGCTCGACTCCGCTGCGTCGGAGTCGGCCGCTCGCCGCCGAGCGATGAAGGCCGCCACGGATAACGCTGACGAGCTGATTCGCGGCCTCACGCTGGAAGCCAACCGTGCTCGCCAGGCACAGATCACCCAGGAAATCAGTGAAATCGTCGGTGGCGTTGACGCGCTCGCCGCAACAGGAAGTGACGACTAGATGACTGCCCCCGCTACTACTCCTCGGGCCGGCTCTACCGAGCGCGCCGGCCGCGTGGTCCGGGTGACCGGGCCGGTCGTTGACGTTGAGTTTCCGCGTGATTCGCTCCCGGAGCTGTTCAACGCCCTGCACGCCGAGATCACCTACTCCGAGATGGCGAAGACCCTGACGCTCGAGGTTGCACAGCACCTCGGTGACAACCTGGTCCGCACCGTTTCGATGCAGCCCACCGACGGCCTGGTCCGCGGCGTTCCGGTCACCGACACCGGCGCCTCGATCTCCGTGCCGGTCGGCGACGGCGTCAAGGGCCACGTGTTCAACGCCCTCGGACATTGCCTGGATGAGCCGGGCTACGGCGAGGACTTCGACAAGTGGTCGATCCATCGCAAACCGCCGGCCTTCGATCAGCTCGAGGGTCGTACCGAGGTGTTGGAGACCGGCCTCAAGGTCGTTGACCTGCTGACTCCGTACGTGCGCGGCGGCAAGATCGGCCTGTTCGGTGGTGCCGGTGTCGGCAAGACGGTGCTCATCCAGGAGATGATCAACCGTATCGCCAAGAACTTCAGCGGTACGTCGGTGTTCGCCGGCGTTGGTGAGCGCACCCGTGAGGGCAACGACCTGTGGGTCGAGCTCGCCGAGGCGAACGTGCTCAAGGACACCGCGCTTGTGTTCGGTCAGATGGACGAGCCGCCGGGCACGCGTATGCGCGTTGCCCTCTCGGCCCTGACCATGGCCGAGTACTTCCGCGACGAGCAGAACCAGGACGTGCTGCTCTTCATCGACAACATCTTCCGGTTCACCCAGGCCGGTTCCGAGGTTTCGACCCTGCTCGGTCGTATGCCTTCGGCCGTGGGTTACCAGCCGACGCTGGCCGACGAGATGGGTGAGCTCCAGGAGCGCATCACGTCGACCAAGGGCAAGTCGATCACCTCGATGCAGGCCGTTTACGTGCCCGCCGACGACTACACCGACCCCGCGCCTGCCGCCACGTTCGCCCACCTCGACGCCACCACCGAGCTTTCCCGCACGGTGTTCGCGAAGGGCATCTTCCCGGCCGTCGACCCGCTGGCATCGTCCTCGACGATCCTCGAGCCCAGCATTGTCGGCGAGGAGCACTACCGGGTCGCGCAGGAAGTTATCCGTATCCTGCAGCGCTACCAGGACCTCCAGGACATCATCGCCATCCTCGGTATCGACGAGCTGTCCGAAGAGGACAAGCAGCTGGTCAACCGTGCTCGCCGTATCGAGCGCTTCCTGTCGCAGAACATGTTCGCTGCCGAGCAGTTCACCGGCCAGGCAGGTTCGAACGTGCCGGTCAAGGAGACCGTCGAGGCGTTCGACAAGCTCACCAAGGGCGAGTTCGATCACCTGCCCGAGCAGGCGTTCTTCATGATCGGTGGCCTGGAAGACCTCGCGCAGAAGGCCGAGAGCCTCGGTGCGAAGCTCTAGCCGACGCTCGATCCTCGCTCGAAAGGACGTGTGACATGGCTGAGATGAAGGTCGACCTGGTCGCGGTCGAGCGCAAGGTGTGGTCGGGCGATGCGACATTCGTATTCGCCCGCACGGTCGAGGGTGAGATCGGCATCCTGCCGAACCACATTCCGCTGATGGCGGAGTTGGTTCCGGACGCGTCGGTCCGCATCGACACCACCGATGGCGAGCAGCTCATCTACGCAGTGGATGGCGGCTTCCTGTCGGTCAGCAAGGACGGCGTGACCATCCTTGCCGAGGACGCGCAGGCCGCAGACGACATCGACGTGGACAAGGCTGCTCGTGACGCCGACTCGAGCGATGAAACGGTCAGCGCCCGTGGGCGTGCGCGTTTGCGCGCCGTGGGTCGCTCGGTCTAACGCCGGTACAGCACGCAGGAAATAGGCGAGCAGTGCAGATCGGAATGGTGGCTCTCATCATTCTGGTCGTGCTGCTCGCCTATTTTGCTGGTGCGTCCCTCTACCGGCTGGTGATGTTGCGCCGGGGCGGTACCGCCGCACTCGTGCGAACCCTGCCCAACGAGGCCGGACACGGGTGGCGGCACGGTTTGATTCGCTACGGCGAGGATGCCGTTGTCTTCTTCAAGCTCTCCAGCCTGAAGCTTGGGCCGGACAGCCGGTTGCACCGATCCAGCATCGCCGTCGTGAACCGGCGATCGGCCGCGGGTACCGAGTTCGACATCATGACCGACGACATCGCGGTCATCGAGGTCAAGGACGCCTCCGGCGCCCACGAGATCGCGCTGGATCGCGGCGCGCTCACCGCATTTCTCTCCTGGGTGGAATCCCGACCCTCCGGCCGTTCCGTTCGCGGCCCCCGCCGCTAGGCAGGATTCGCGCCTTACTGCTTGCCCTCGTCGCCGGCGCCGCCCGCGCCCGGCTGCCACTTCACGTCGCCGTCCGGGTTCGCGTAGCGGCTGAGAATGAACAACAGGTCCGACAGCCGGTTCAGGTACTTCGCCGGCAGCACATTGGTGGTCTCCGGGCTTGCGTCGATCGCGGCCCACGCGGCCCGTTCGGCCCGTCGTGCGATGGTGCGCGCAGTGTGCAGCAGTGCGGCCAGGGGAGTGCCGCCGGGCAAGATGAACGAATCCAGCGCCGGCAGGTCCGCATTGAACTCATCGCACCATTGCTCGAGCCGGTCCACGTAGTCCTGCGTGACCCGTAGCGGCGGGTATTTGGGGTTCTCGACAACCGGGGTGGACAGGTCCGCTCCGGCGTCGAAAAGGTCGTTCTGGACCTGCCGCAGGACGTCGTGCACCCGCGCGTTGGGGTTGCCCAGCGCGAGCGCCGTACCGATCGCAGCGTTGGTCTCGTCACAATCGGCATAGGCGACGAGGCGGGCGTCGTTCTTGGAAACCCGGCTGAAATCGCTCAAACCGGTCGTACCGTCGTCGCCGGTGCGGGTGTAGATGCGGGTCAGGTGCACGGCCATGGGGCAACCGTACCGTTCTGACCCACAGGCACTCGGGCGGCGCGACCCGGCGGCCATTTCGCCCAGCGCAACCCGGCTGACTACGCTGTCCCATTGTGAGTGAACGGTTCTTGGTGACCGGCGGCGTGCCGCTGTCCGGTGAGGTGCACGTTGGCGGCGCCAAGAACAGCGTGCTCAAGTTGATGGCAGCCGCACTCCTCGCAGAGGGCACGAGCACCATCACCAACTGCCCGGACATCCTCGATGTGCCGCTAATGGCCGAAGTGCTGCGGGGACTCGGGTGCGAGGTGGCGCTCGAAGGCGACACGGTTGCCATCACAACCCCAGCCGAGCCCAAGTACCACGCAGATTTCGCGGCGGTCCGTCAGTTCCGCGCTTCGGTGTGTGTGCTCGGTCCGCTGGTCGCCCGCTGCAAGCGCGCGGTTGTCGCGCTGCCCGGCGGCGACGCGATCGGCTCCCGGCCGCTCGATATGCATCAGTCCGGGTTGCGGCTGTTGGGCGCACACAGCGAAATCGAGCACGGTTGCGTCGTCGCCCGTGCGGAGGAGCTGCAGGGAGCGGCCATCCGGCTCGACTTCCCGTCCGTCGGTGCGACCGAGAACATCCTGATGGCAGCCGTCCTCGCCGAGGGCGAGACGGTGATCGACAACGCAGCGCGCGAGCCGGAGATCGTCGACCTTTGCCACATGCTCAACCAGATGGGCGCCCGGGTCAGTGGCGCGGGCACGTCGACGTTGACCATCCTCGGGGTCGAAAAGCTCGAACCGACCGAGCACCGGGTGATCGGTGACCGAATTGTCGCCGCGACCTGGGCAATTGCCGGGGCGATGACGATTGGCGATGTGCGAGTCACCGGCGTCAATCCGAAGCACCTCGGGTTGGTGCTGGACAAACTGGCCGCGGCCGGCGCCGAGATCGAGCGTGAGCCCGACGGCTTCCGCGTGAATCAGACACGCCGTCCGACCGCCGTGAACTTCTCCACGCTGCCGTATCCGGGCTTCCCGACCGACCTACAGCCGATGGCGATCGGTCTCGCGGCGATCGCCGACGGCACGTCGATGATCACCGAGAACGTTTTCGAGGCACGGTTCCGGTTCGTCGAAGAGATGATCCGGCTCGGCGCGGACGCCAGAACGGATGGTCACCACGCCGTTGTCCGCGGCGTGCCGCGGCTGTCGAGTGCGCCGGTCTGGTCGTCCGATATCCGGGCCGGCGCCGGCCTTGTGCTGGCCGCGCTCGTCGCCGATGGCGTGACCGAGGTCTACGACGTCTACCACATCGACCGCGGCTACCCGCATTTCATCGAGGACCTGCAGCGGCTCGGCGCCGACATTCGACGGGTGGCCTGAGTCCGCGCTGCGGAGTTTCGGCTGCGCGATCGCCCATCTCGGGGCAAGATCGTCGGTGACGGCGCAGCGCGCCCGCTGCCCGGTCGCCGGCGGCATTTCCGCCCGAGAGTAAGGGACGGCTGAGATGGTATTCGGACCCCGACGTGTTGGACGCCCAGGACTGCTCGGCACTGCCGCGCGCACGGCTGCGGTGGTCGGCACGGCCACCGCGACGCGCAATGCGGTGAACCGGCGCGCCCAGCGCAAGTATTCGCAGCAGGACGAGCAGGAGTACTACGACCAGCAGCAGGCCTACGCCCAGCCGCAGCAGCAGTACGCGCCCCCGCCTCCCGCGCCGGCGCCACCGGCCGAGGACGAGATGATCACCAAGCTCAAGCAGCTCGGTGAATTGCACAACCAGGGTGTCCTTTCGGACGAGGAATTCGCGTCCGCAAAGGCCAAATTACTGGGCTGACGTGGGGTTACGGGGTCGCACGAAGTTCATCCGCAAAGGATGAGGACGTGCGGCCCTTTCTCTCGCACTATGAGGCTGTCGAAGTTTCTTAAGCAGCACACGGTGCAGGAGGACTCATGACAACCCCACAGCCGGAAACCAGCCCCACCAAGCAGGCTTGGGCTGGCGGTACATCGATCGTCGCCGCCATCTTGCTCCTAGTGGTGGGCTTGGTGTCGCTGCTGCAGGGCATCTCTGCGGTCGCGGAGGACGAAGTATTCGTCGTCGGCATCGAATACGTCTACAAGTTCGACCTGACCACGTGGGGCTGGATCCACATCGTGGTCGGAGTTCTCGTGATCATCGCGGGCCTCGGATTGTTCACCGGTGCGGCGTGGGCGCGGATTGCGGCAGTGGTGTTCGCCTCGCTGTCGATCGTGGCCAACTTCCTCTGGATCCCGTACTACCCGCTCTGGGCGATCCTCATCATCGCCCTGGACATCGTGGTGATCTGGGCAGTCACTACCTGGAAGCCCGACTTCTGATCCCGAAAGGGTAAGTACCGGAGCAACTCCATACTGCGAAGACTGCCCGGCAGGCCAAGGCCAGCCGGGCAGTCTTCGCGTTCTGTTCTGCGGGCGGGAGTGGGGGAGCCGGCCGGCTCGATTCGGCTCTGGCCGATGACAATTTCGCGAACGCGAGTGCCGGATTCGCGAATCAGCCAGGAATTCTGCGCATTTCGATGACTGTGAGGCCGAGGGTGTCGAAGCGGGCGAGTAGCCCGCGCAGCTCGGTAGGACCGGCGACCGGGCCGGTCAAGGTGGTTCGTTCCCCGGACGGCCCGGATGCCTGGAACTCCGCGGCGTCGAACTCGGGAAAGGCGGCAAGAAGTCGATCGGAGAGGGTTTCGGCGAGTACGAATTCGTAGCGAACTCCGGGGGGCCAGGCGGACGCGGAATCGGGCACGGGGGACCTCCTCGGTTTCTCCGCTGTCGGCCGTCTCCCACGGTGTCATCCCAGGGACATGTCCACATCACCCGAAGTTGGTGAATCGGGCGAGGATTCGCCGCGATGGGCTAGTCAGAGCAAACCGAGGGTCTGCGCCCGGACAATCGCTTCGCGCCGCGATGCGACGCCGAGCTTGCGGTAAATACCGCGCAGGTGCGTTTTCACGGTGTTGACCGACACCGACAGGTCTGCTGCGATCTGTTCGGCGGTGCGCCAGGACGGCAGTTCGCGGAGCAGGTCGAGTTCTCGCGCGGTCAGTGTGGCGGTGTCGGGGGTCGCATCGTCGGCGGGAAGCGTCGAACGGACCTGCACCGCAAAACCTTCCATTCGGCCGAAGCGTCCGAGCCCGTCGAAGAGCAGTGTGCGCACCGGGCCCTCTGCATCGAGGAATGGCTGAACCAGCCCTTCGGGCTCAGCACTGCGCAGCGCTTCGCTCAGGGCGGAATGCGCGCGGGCACCGTGTCCCCGGCGCTGCGCGATCGCGGACTCGGCCAACCTGGCCGTCACCATGGTCGTGCTGGAAGCGCATGCCGCAGTGCCGGTGAGGACGCTGTCGATCGCTTCGATGGCGCGTGTGTGGCGGTTCGAGTGAGATTCGACAGCAGCGCGAATCATCGCGGCCTCGCCGCTACCGGGTGCCTGTTCGTTCACCCAGGCCTGCAACTCGGCAACCCACGCCGGTTCGCCGGCGCGTAGCAGCGCGTGCGCAACGGGCACCGCGACAAGCGCGAGGAATCCTGCTGCGGGGCCGACTTCGATTGTCGTGCCGAATGCCTCGCGAATCTCCGACACCCCCGCTCGTTCGTGCGTTGCGGTGTCGAGGCGGCATAAGTGGGCCAACAGCGTCGCCTCGTGGGCGAGGCCGGGGTGATGTGCCTCGAGCCGGTCCGCGGCGGTCGTCGCATGGGCTGCCGCGGAATCGGTATCCGCAGCCCGCAGGAAATCGCACCACGCGAGGGTGAGCCACGCGCTGTGCGTGCCGTCGCAGTCCGGATCGACCCCGTCGCGCGCGATCTCGAGAACCTCGTTCGCCGTGGTTTCGGCGGATGTCAGTTGACCTGTCGCGAGATACAGCCGGGCCAGCGCGGAAAGTGCGGCCTGCAGTACTCGGTTCCCGATACCGGCCCGAGCGTGTTCGACCGCCTGCCGAAGCAATTCGTCGGCAGCTTCGATCTGCTCGCTCGCGTGCGCGGTCAGTCCAGCCTGCAACAGGGCGAAGGCGTCGAGTTCGGCGTCACCGGAATGTGGCGCGATCGTTGATGATTCCGGCAGATCCGGGTCGGTGTCCCGCTCGCTCAATGCGCACTGCAGCAGGAGGGCCGACCGCAGCGTCGAGAGCCGGCGCGCACGATCGGGCGACGCTGCCGTGAGGCCGAGTTCGTCGGTGTCCTGGTCGAGTTCGTCGAGAATCGACCGCGCGAGCTTGGGCGATCCATCCGAGAGTGCGGCGGCAGCGCAGATGAGCCGGGTGATCGGTCGTTGCCGAACGTCCCGGTCGGCGCGCGCGATCAAGCGGACGACCGCCGCGCCGTGCCCGTCGAGGACCAGTGATAGTCCCGAATGTTCGAGCACGTCGAGCACGTCTTCGGAGGTATCGGCCTTCAGCGCGTGTTCGAGTGCGAGCAATGCATCACCGAACTGGCTGTACCAGGCCGCGGCAACGTGTTCGAGTCGAGCAACGGCCGCACGGCCGATGCGGCTGACCTCGGCGCGCAGGTAATCGCGCAGCAATGGGTGGTAGCGATAGGCAGGGGGTGCCTCCGCGGTCCTCGTGATCAGGCAGTTGCGCCGCTCGAGTTCGCCGAGGATGCGGCGCGCGCCGGGGTCTCCGGTGAGCTGTTCGGCCAGGTCGGCCGTGAATGCCTCGGCAATCGAGGTGCGCAGCAGGAACTCTCGGGTTGGCTCGGGCTGACCCGCGAGCACCTCGTCGATGAGATAGTCGGCGACCGCGCGGTGATCACCGGAGAAGTCGGCGAGAAAACGCGTCGGATCGGGATGCCCGGCCAGAGACATGCCAGCAAGCCGTACACCGGCCGCCCATCCCTCGGTGCGATTCATCAGGGTGTCCAGATCATGCTCGGACAGCTCCACCTCGTGCTCGGCCAAGAGCGCGGCGGTCTCTCCGGCGGTGAAAGCGAGTTCGCGATAACCGATTTCGAGGATGCGCTGCTCGATACGCATGCGTTGCAGCGCGAGCGGAGGTTCGAATCGCCCGGCGATCACGATGCGCAACTGGGAATCGGCCCAACCAAGATATTCGGCGAGGACGGCGAGCGCGGCGGGCTCGTGCAGGACATGACTGTCGTCCAGGACCAGCCACACGTTGGTGCCGAGTGCGTCGAGGTAGGGGGCGAGATCCAGCGGGGCATCCGATATTTCGCCCGGCGCCGGCGCGGGCAGCGCGGCGGCGGTAGCGAGGCCACCCGCGTCTGCGAGCGCCGCGCGAATCTCGGCACCGATGGCCGCTGCGCTGTTGTGCCGTTCGGTCAGGGTGGCCCAGGCGATGACCGGGCTCTCGGGCCCGGCACGCGTAATGCGTTCCGCCCAGTCCACCAGCAGGGTGGTCTTACCGGATCCAGCCGGTGCGCAGATCGTTACGACCGGGATCGGCCCCGTCAACGCTGCGATCATCGCGCGGTGCAGACGAGCGCGATGAACGACGGAATCGGGATTGCGGATGGGGCGACGTGCACGTGATTTAGACCGGTCAGTTCCACTGGACAGCACGCGGATGGTCCCTTCGCCAGGGGCGCCAGACGACCCGCACGTGCGCCACGCTGTGGGCGGGCCGACCGTGTTACGGCTGGCAGTCTATCCAAATCTCGCCCATCCGCAGGGTATTCACATCGCTGTGCGCGTAAGCGCCCCCGCGGTTCACGATGCGTTCGCGTGGGCGCTTACGCGGCGAGCGATCAGGGCTGGCGCTGCTCTTCCGGGCGATACTCGGCGCGCTGATCCGGCCAGCCCGCGGTGAGGCCCCAGACCACACCGATATCGATCGCGATCAGGAGGAGCGCGAGCCACGGCTGGGTGTTGAGCCAGGTCAACTGCCCGATCGCGTTGAGCAATGCGACCGTGACACCGAAGACGCGAGCCCACGTCGCTGCGGCAAGCAGTCCCACGCCGGCGACGATCAGGATGGCGGCCCAGATCAGCAGCACCCATCCCCAGCGATCGAAATCGAGCAGCACGAGATGCTCCTCGCCGACGAAGAGCCGTTCGGGTGCCGTGAGGGCGACGATGCCCTGGATCCCATTGGAGATGCCGACGAAGATCAGCAACAGCCCGGCGAAGACGCCCCAGCCGCCGGGATTCTTCTCGTTCATCGTGACCTCCCGATCAGAAGATGAGCGCGACGAGGATCGGCGCGGCGGTGAGTACTACGGCGATGAGCACGATTACCGCCACGACCCGCATGCTGGTCTCGTGACGTCGTCCGTACTCCGATGAGGTGGACATTCCGCCAGGCTAGGCCGGTAACGCCGATGGCGTCGTCACCTTCAACGGATGAAGTCGGATCCCCAATCAGCGCACAGCGTCGGGCCCGGTCCGTCGCAGCGTGACCCGGTACGTGTAGTGCTCGGGCAGAAAGAGGCTGGTCGCGAGTTCGATCGCCCGGTCGGCGGAGTCGGTGTAGAGCCGGTCGACGCGCAGCATCGGGTGTCCCGGTGCACAGTTGAGCGCCGCGGCCGCCGCATCGTCCGCCGGCGCGACGGTGATGGATTGGCCGGCCTCGGTAATCGGGTTGTCCATCCGTGGCTCGGCGAGCCCGATGATCGTCGCCGAGCTGACCGCGCCCGCCTGGAGTTCCGGCAGGTCCGAGATCGATCGGGCGATCGACTCGGGCACGTAGACCGTGGTGAGGACGAACGGAACATCGTCGTGCAACCGGCGGAACACCATGCAGTGCACAAGATCCGTGTCGAGCCGGAGGCGGCTGGCCGCGGCAATATCGACACGCCGGCGCAGTGGCTCGAGCACCTCCATCGTGGTGTCCGCGGACAGGTTCATCAGGTCCTCAATGGACCCGAGCTGGCGCAGATAATGCGAATCCGGTTCGGCAACGAATGTTCCCCGTCCTGGCACCCGGTACACGATTCCGTCGGATACCAGGTCCTGAAACGCGCGGCGCACGGTCTGCCGGCTCAGTCCGTGCTGCGTCGACAGCTCCGATTCGGTTGGCAGCTGGGTGCCATCGCGATAGCGCCCCGACGCGATATCGGCGCGCAGCGCTCGGGAGAGCCGGCGATAGGCAGGCTCACCCTCGTGCGGGTCCGGTGTCGGCCGGTGCGGAGCGGTCATGGTTGCCAGATCCCGGTGTCAGATACCACCGCGCGCGACAAGCTGGCTGACGATGACGTTGCGCTGAATCTCGTTCGTGCCCTCGCCGACGATCATCAGCGGTGCATCGCGGAAATAGCGCTCGACGTCGTACTCCGTCGAGTAGCCGTAGCCGCCATGGATTCGCACGGCGTTGGTGGCGATCTCGAGTGCGACCTCGGAGGCGAACAGCTTTGCCATGCCGGCCTCCATGTCGCAGCGCTCGTCCCGGTCGTACCGCTCCGCGGCATAGCGCGTGAGCTGCCGGGCGGCGGTCAGTCTGGTAGCCATATCGGCGAGGTAATTACCGACCGACTGGTGCTGCCAGATGGGCTTTCCGAAGCTCTCCCGCTCCTGGGCGTAGGCCAGCGAGTCCTCGAGCGCCGCCGTCGCAACGCCGAGCGCGCGCGAAGCGACCTGGATGCGGCCGGTTTCGAGGCCCTTCATCATCTGGCTGAAGCCCTTGCCGGGCGTCGTGCCGAGGATCGCCGAGGCGGGCACGCGGTAGTCGGCAAACGAGAGCTCGCAGCTCTCCACGCCCTTGTAGCCGAGCTTGGGCAGATCTCGCGAAACGGTCAGGCCGGGGCCATGTTCGGCGAGGACGATCGAGATCCCCTTGTGCCGGGGCGTGGCATTCGGGTCGGTCTTGCACAGCAGTGCGATCAGGCCCGACCGGCGCGCGTTGCTGATCCACATCTTCGCGCCGTTGATCACGAGGTCGTCGCCGTCCTGGCGCGCGATTGTCGACATTGCCTGCAGATCCGAGCCGCCGCCCGGCTCGGTGAGCGCCATCGTCGCGCGCAGCTCACCCGTGGCCATCCGCGGCAGATACGCCGCCTTCTGCTCGTCCGTGCCGAACAGGGTGAGCAGCTTGGCGACGACGGTGTGCCCGCCCATCGCGCCGGCGAGGCTCATCCAGCCGCGCGCGAGTTCCTCGGTGACCTTCACGTAGCAGGGCATCGAGACCGGCGAGCCGCCGTACTCCTCCGGGACGGCGAGCCCGTAGATCCCGATCTGCTTCATCTGCTCGATCCACTTTTCGGGATATTCGTTCGCGTGCTCGACCTCTTGGACGGAGGGCTTCACATCGCGATCGATGAAGTTGCGCACGGTTTCGACCAGCAGGGTCTCGACGTCGTTGAGTTCGCTCATGGCAATGGTTCCGACTCGCTCTCGAAGATTTGTACGGCCATATTCGAACAGGTCCTTCGACGCTGTCAACTCGCGCCTTTCGCAGACCGGCGCAGCCGTGATAGGAACAGTCGGAGCTTTTGGCCGTACAAATTGGCGGGGTGCCGGGAAGAGGACGATCGATGACCGAGCGGGTTGTTGGCGGGCCGTACTTCGACGAGTTGCGCCACGGTCAGGTCTTCGACGAGGCGCCGGCGATCACGCTCACCAGCGGCCTTGCCGCGACGCATCAGGCGATTCTCGGGGACCGGCTGCGGCTTGCACTCGATGCGCACCTGAGCCGGGCGGTCACCGGCGGTGAGTTCGCTCATCCCGGGCTCGTGGGAGACCTCGCGATCGGGCAGTCCACGCTCGTCACCCACCATGTCAAGGCCAACCTCTTCTACCGCAACCTGCGCTTTCATCGCTTCCCGCAGCTCGGTGACACCCTGTACACGCGAACCGAGGTTGTGGGCCTGCGCGAGAACTCGGCGAAGCCGGGGCGCGCACCGACCGGCCTCGCCGCGCTGCGAATCACGACGACCGACCAGGACGGCGCCACCGTGCTGGATTTCCATCGGTGCGCGATGCTTCCGCTCGGGCCGCACGCTGCGGCGGATCGGACCGTGCATGCTGACGATCTGAGCAGCATCGGTGCAGATGGCGAGGGCAAGCCGGGCGTGCCGGACGGCTTTGACCTCGCGGTCTATCGCGATCGCGTCCCGGGCCCGCACTTCTCGACCGACCTTGCCGGTTCGGTGTTGCGGAGCAGCGGCGACGTCGTGTCGAACGCCCCGGAGCTCGCGCGGCTCACGCTGAATATCGCGGCGGCGCACCACGACGAGCGGGCCGGCACTGCCGGACGGCTCGTGTACGGCGGCCACACGATCGGGATCGCCTTCGGTCAGGCGGTCCGCGCCCTGCCGAACATGGTCACCGTGCTGGCTTGGCAGTCGTGTGATCACACCGGGCCTGTCCACGAGGGCGACACCCTGACCAGCGAGCTGACCGTGCTCGCCGCACGTCCGTTGCCCGGCTCGTCCGGCGGACTTCTCGACCTGCGCTCGGTAGTCCACGTCGCTGGCCCGGACGGCGCGAACCGGCCGGTGCTGGACTGGTACTTCACCGCGTTGATGGCGTAGGCAGGAGCAACGGCGCACGCGAACCCTGCGCCGATGCGACGGCGAATGGACCCCAAATGACGAGCTCGAGGAGCTGACGTGACCCAACCCGATTCCCGACCGCTCGCGGGCCTGCGCATCGTGGAGTTGTCGAGCTTCGTGGCGGCGCCGCTGTGCGGGCTGACCTTGAGTCAGCTGGGCGCCGAGGTGATCCGTGTCGATCCGCTCGGCGGAGCGACGGACTATCGCCGCTGGCCGCTCACCGAGGACGGCGAGAGCATTTACTGGACCGGACTCAACCGGGGGAAGCGCTCGCTCGCCTGCGATTTCCGCTCACCCGACGCGCAACGCCTGCTGCAACGCCTGATCACCGCGCCCGGGCCGGGTGGCGGAATCCTCGTCACCAACGCCGGTGGCCGCGACTGGATCAGCCACGACGCACTCGCGGCACTGCGCCCTGACGTCATCACCCTCGAGGTGCTCGGTCGCAGTGACGGCGGCACCGCCGTCGACTACACCGTCAATGCCGGCCTTGGCTTCCCGTACCTCACCGGGCCGCCCGAGTTTTCCGGTGCCGTGAACCATGTGCTGCCTGCCTGGGATATCGCGTGCGGTCTGTACGCCGCGCTCAGCGTGACCGCCGCGGTACGGCACCGCGAACGGACGGGGGAGGGCGCCCGGATCACGCTGCCGCTCGAAGACGTCGCGCTGGCGTCTGCGGGGATGCTCGGATATCTCACGGAGGTGCAGATCAACGGTGCCGGACGTGAGGGCACGGGCAACGCGGTCTACGGCACGTATGGCATCGATTTCGTCACCAGTGACGGCGAGCGGTTCATGCTCGTAGCCCTGACGAACCGGCATTTCCGGGATCTGTTGGAGCTGACCGGAACCGGGGATGCGGTTTCCGCCCTGGCCACCGCGCTCGGCGCGGATTTTTCGCTCGAGGACCACCGGTTCCGCCACCGCGAGGTGCTGACCGCCATGTTCGGGGCGTGGTTCCGCGAACACACCGCCGACGACGTCGCCGCGGCGCTTGCGAAGACTTCGCTCCTGCATGAGCGCTACGCAACCTTCGAGGAAGTCGTCGCATCCGGTGTGCTCGACCGCAATCCGCTGTTCGAGACGTTGGATCAACCGCGGATCGGCAGCTACCGGGCCGCCGCCAACCCGGCGATCTTCGGTGGGCGGCACCTGTTCGCCACGCCTGCGCCGGCGCTCGGTGGAGATACCGAAGCGCTGCTCACCGACGTGCTCGACATCCCGGCCGCCGAGGTCGCGGATCTGATTTCCGGCGGCGTTGTCGCCGGCCCGAAGGAGTGAGAAGTGCAGACCTATACGCCGGAGGTCAGCGACGAGGATTTCCGCGACATCCTCGCGCAAACAAGGGAATTCATCCGCAAGCAGGTTGTCCCACGTGAAAGCGAGATCGCCGAATCGGATCGCATTCCCGACGATCTGCGCAAGGCCGCCGCGGACATGGGTCTGTTCGGCTATGCGATTCCGCAGCAGTGGGGCGGGCTTGGCCTCGACCTGAGCCAGGATGTCGAACTGGCAATGGAATTCGGCTACACCTCGCTGGCGTTGCGGTCGATGTTCGGCACGAACAACGGGATTGCCGGCCAGGTTCTGGTGAATTTCGGCACCGACGAACAGAAGTCGCGCTGGCTCGGCCGGATCGCGAGCGGTGAGGTCGTCGCCTCGTTCGCACTCACCGAGCCCGAGGCGGGGTCCAATCCGGCCGGATTGACCACCCGCGCCACGTTCGCCGACGGTCAGTGGACAATCACCGGTTCCAAGCGGTTCATCACCAATGCTCCGCTCGCCAACCTATTCGTCGTTTTCGCGCGCTCCCGGCCCGCCGACGAGTCCGGGACCGGTATCGCGGTTTTCCTTGTTCCCGCGGATACACCGGGAGTTTCGGTGGGGCCCAAGGACAAGAAAATGGGCCAGGAGGGTGCCTGGACTTCCGAGGTCTCATTCGACGGTGTCGTGGTCGGGGAGGATGCACTCGTCGGTGGCACCGAGGACGCCGGTTACAAAGCGGCGATGACGGCGTTGGCACGTGGCCGCGTGCATATTGCGGGGATCGCCGTGGGCGCTGCGCAACGCGCGCTCGACGAGTCGGTTGCGCACGCTGCGGTGACCAGGCAGGGCGGAACGCCGATCGGTGACTTCCAGCTGATCCAGGGCATGATCGCCGATCAGCAGGTGGGCGTCGCGGCCGGCCGCGCACTGGTCCGAGACAGCGCGCGCAAGTGGGTCACCGGCGAGGACCGGCGCATTGCGCCCTCGGTGGCGAAGCTCTATTGCTCCGAGATGGCGGGTCGGGTGGCCGATCTCGCGGTGCAGATTCATGGCGGCTCGGGCTACATGCGTGGCGTTGTCGCCGAGCGGATCTACCGGGATGTCCGGTTGCTCCGGCTTTACGAGGGCACCAGCGAAATTCAGCGCTTGATCATCGGTGGCGGCCTGGTGCGGGCCGCGAAATCCGAACTCTGACCTGCGTTTAACAACCGACCGGTGAACAACCGGCGGCAAGATTGCCGAACAGCGCGCGGATCGGCCGTTCATCGGATTAGATCAGCGAATGAGCACGCCTGATGCCGCTGCGCCGCTCAGTGCCGACGAGCGCGCCGAACTCGAACTCCTCCGCAAACGGGTTGCAGACCTCGAAGGCGCCGAGGCGCCCAGCGCGCCGGCTTCGGAGCGCCATCGAGGTAACACCCTGCGCTGGATCGCAGCAGGTGTCCTCATAGTGCTCGTCGCCGTGCTCGTGGTCGGCGGCGTCGCCGCTCGCTTCGCGCGGTCGCAGATCCTCGATACCGACCGCTACGTGGAGACCGTGGCCCCGCTCGCCAAGGATCCGGCGATTCAGGCGGACATCACCAACCAGATCACGCAACAGATCTTCACTCGCCTCGATATCGAGGCTGCGACGAAGGACGCGTTGACCGCACTCACCGAGAATGCGCCCCGCGTCCCGACGCAGGTTGTGGGCTTGGCCCCGGTGATCGCGGGCCAGGCCGAGGGCTTCATCCGGGACACGGTGAACAAGCTGGTCACCAGTGACGAATTCGCCAATCTTTGGGTCGACGCAAACCGGATAGCGCATGAGAACGTTGTCGCCGTGCTCACCGGCAATACGAAGCGGGTGAAGATCGATGAGAACGGCACCGTCAGCATTCCGCTGGGCCCGATCATCGACAAGGTGAAACAGCGGCTGGATGACCGCGGTTTCGCGTTCGCCGACAAGATCCCCCAGGTCGATGCGAGCTACACCCTGTTCCAGTCGAAGGACATCGTGAAGGCACAACGGCTGACGCGTCTGCTCGATCGGCTGGCGACGTGGTTGCCGTGGATCGCAGTCGCACTCGCTGTGGGCGCCATCTTCACCGCGCCGAGAGGCGGTCGCCTGCGGGCAATGGCCCTCGTCGGACTCGCGGTGGCGATAGCGATGGTGCTGCTCGGGTTCGGATTGAACGCCGCCCGGGCGTATTACCTGGACGACATTCCAACCGACGTGCTCACGCCGGCCGCGGCCGGCGCGATCACCGACATCGTGACGGTGCCGCTCAAACTGATGATTCGTGCCACCTTCGCGGTGGCGGTGGTAATTGCGCTGGTCGGCTTCCTGCTCGGCGGGTCGAGATCCGCCCACGCCGTACGACACGGTTACAGCCGTGCACTCGACGCCTTGCGCCGGTCCGGTTCGGGCCGTGAACCCAATCAGTTCGAGACGTGGGTCGCGCAGCTGCGGGTCCCGCTTCGCATAGCGATCATCGCCATCGCCGTCGCGATCCTGATCTTCTGGCGGTATCCGACGGGCCTGGTCGTACTAACAGTCGCAGTCTTGGCGGTGATCGCGCTGATCGTCGTCGAGATCCTCGCCCGCCCCGCGGTGAACGCCGCACGAGCGATAGAGACGAGTACCCCGGCCTAGCCGCCCCCTCGCGGAGTGTGGTCGGCGCCACAGTGAAAGATTTTGCGCCGCAGCCGCATCCGGGTGGCGATCTGCGCCCGTTGACCTGCGTAGATGGTAAGACGTATGCAAGTTGACCTGGGGATTTGACCACGAGTTGGTGGTGCCGTAACTTTTCTGGAGTCAGAGCGACACGGACACCGACCCAAGCCCCTAGGGCGAGGGAAACGAGGTAGGACGAAGGCGCCTGGCCATCCGGGAATTTTGCAGCGCTTGTCGTTGTTGATACCCACGCCTCATGTTCAGCATCACCGGCCAGTACGGCGGTGTGTGTCGGCGCGAGGCAACCTGGAGCAGTCGCCCCAGACTCATCTGCTTGTTGGTAGCTGAGCTGGTGTGTGCGTGTTCTTTGAGAACTCAATAGTGTGTCGATGAATGTCAGTGCCAAATGTTTTGATTTGGTAGGCCGGCTTTTCATGTCCATACCCCCGTGTGGGTGAGGGTCGGCGATTTTTTT
>NZ_LRRB01000286.1 GCF_001646865.1 Aldersonia kunmingensis
CCGCGAGGAAGTCTTGCACTCGGGAAGCCCTGCCAAACGAGAGCGAATCTTCTTCGCGCGGGCAAAACTTCGCCCGCACGAACACAATTCGCCCTCGTTTGGAACGCGGCTGGGCGGTTCAGCCCTCTCCGGCGAGCACGAACAACCCGTCCGCCGTCTGCTCGATCAGACCGTCGACGAGCAGCGAGTCGAGCGCGCGGGCGCGCTGCCCGGGATCCTGCGGCCATGCCAGGTCCAGCCTTCGCCGCTCGACCGGGCCGTGGGCCCCACGCAAAACATCGAGCAGCCGTCCCCGTGCCTGCCGGTCGGTTCCCTCGTAGCGCTGGGCGGCCTTCTTCGGGCCGGTTGCGGCCGGTCGTCCCGCCTCCTGCCAAGCGCAGCGCGGGAGCGGGCAGACGTCACAACGCGGTGACCGAGCCGTACACACCACGGCGCCGAGTTCCATCAATCCCGCGGAAAGCGTTGCGGCGCGGGCGCGTTGGGTGGGCAGCAGGGCGCTGACGTCGGCGAGGTCGCGCCGAGTCGACGGGTTGCCCGCCTCCGCCAGGCCGTGCACCGCCCGGGCGACGACCCGGCGAACGTTGGTGTCCACCACCGGAACTCGTTGCCCATAGGCAAAGCACGCGACCGCCCGTGCGGTGTAGTCCCCGATCCCGGGCAGAGTCAACAGAGTGTCGACGTCGTCCGGCACCTCGTCGCCGTACTGTTCGGCGAGCACCCGGGAACATTCGTGCAGCCGCATCGCGCGGCGCGGGTAGCCGAGTTTCCCCCAGGCGCGCAGCACCTCACCCGTGGTGGACGCCGCCATCGCGGAGGGCACCGGCCACCGTTGCACCCACTCCAACCAGATCGGCGTCACCCGCACGACCGGTGTCTGCTGCAGCATGATCTCGCTCATCAGCACCTGCCAGGCGGTGACACCGGGGCGGCGCCACGGCAGATCCCGCGCGGTGTCGGTGTACCAGTCGATCACCGCGCCGGCGTCGAATGCGGCGCCCATCAGGCGCGACCGAACGGTATTTGCATGGTGTAAGTCAGGGCTGTACTCGCAGGTAACCAGTGGTGTGTGCAGAATGGCTGCATGCCGAATAGCAATCCGATCAGTGCCTGGAAGTCCCTTCGGGACGGCAACGAGCGATTCGTCAACGGCAGGTCTCTGCATCCTAGCCAGGGCATTGCCGACCGCGCGAAGCTCGTCGACGGGCAGAAGCCGACCGCAGTTCTGTTCGGTTGCGGTGATTCGCGAGTCGCGGCGGAGATCATCTTCGACCAGGGTCTCGGCGATATGTTCGTGGTTCGCACCGCCGGGCACGTCATCGACAGTTCGGTGCTCGGGTCGATCGAGTACGCGGTGGACGTACTGAATGTGCCGCTTGTGGTCGTGCTCGGCCACGACCGCTGTGGCGCAGTTGCTGCGACGCTCAAGGCGCTCGACCACGGCGAGGTCCCCGGCGGCTTCATCCGCAGCGTGGTCGAACGGGTAACCTCCTCGATCCTGATCGGCCGCAAGGAGGGCCTTTCGACGGTCGATGAGCTCGAGGCGCGCCATGTCGTGGAGACCGGCAAGTTGATCCAGCAGCGGTCGACTGCGATCGCCGACAAGGTCGCGGCCGGCTCGGTGGCGATCGTGGGCGTCACGTACCAACTCTCCGATGGCCAGGCGGTGCTGCACAGCGTCGTCGGCGATATCGGCGAGACCGTTTGAGCCAGTCCGCGCACGCACGCGGCACAGCTGTGACCGGGTTCAAATCCGACACGCCGATGCAGGTCAGCCGCAGTAAGCGGCCGTCGCTCTACCTTGAGAACCGTGTTTGAAACGAACGGTCCGCTGCCACCCGAGATCTATCAGCGTCGCCGCTGGCTCGCTATCGGGCTGGCTTCCTTCGCAATTCTGGTCGTCATCGGACTGATCGCGGTCATCGCCGGCGGAGGTGGCGACGACCCGTCGCCCACCGCGGCGGCAAGCTCGGAAACGCCCACGACCACGCAAACGCCGGCTTCGGCCAGCGCCACTCCCTCGGGTAGTGAGACCGCGTCGGGTACCGCGACCACCTCCGGCGCCGCCACCTCGGGGGCCGCCTCGCCGGCCGCCGCGACTCCGCCGGGGCAGTGCCCGGACTCCTCGCTCGCGGTAAAGGCGACCATCGCGCAGCCGACCTACAAGGTGGGCCAGGAGCCCGAGTTCGGCATCGTGATCACCAACATCTCTACCGCACCGTGCGAGCGTGACCTCGGCGCCGGCCTGCAGCAGGTGCTGGTCTACACCCTCGACGGTGTGCAGCGGCTGTGGTCGAACTCGGACTGCTTCCCCAGCGCCACGCCGGATCTGCGGACGCTCACACCCGGCCAGCAGGCCGCATTCACGGTGAAGTGGTCCGGCACTACGTCCCAGCCCGAGTGCGCCGGCGAGCGCGTCCCGGTCGCGCCCGGCGCGTATACCGTGATCGCCCAGCTCGGCGCGCTGCGCAGCGGCGCGGAGCCGTTCAACCTCGCCTGAGCCGGAACGCCCGACAGCGGAGTGAACGGAAGCGTTCACTCCGTCTAACGCAACAAATCTTCCATTCACGGCACCCAAATTCCGTGCGCCCTGCCGGGCCTGCAGACCTCGGCTAGGGTCGGATCAGTGACCGTTCGCGCAATACTGTTCGACTTCTCCGGCACTCTGTTCCGCCTCGAGGAACAGGAAAGCTGGGCGGAGGACCTCACTCACTCCAGCGGCGAGCCGTTCGATTTCCACCATCAGGCCGAGATCATGCGCCGCATGACCGCGCCGGTCGGATTGCCGGTTGAGCTCGACGAGGAGAGCCGCCACGCGTATTTGAACCGCGATCTCGACCCCGCCCTGCATCGCAAGGCCTACCTCGAGATCCTCCGGCTGTCCGGGGTGCCGACAGAGGAGCAGGCGCTGAGCCTGTATCGGCGCCTGACCGATCCCGCCGAGTGGACGCCCTACCCCGACACCGGCGAGGTGCTCGCGGCGTTGTCGGCGCAGGGCATCAAAACCGCGGTGGTCAGCAATATCGCCTTCGATCTGCGTCCCTGCTTCACCGCGCGTGGCTGGGACCGTTTCGTCGACGAGTACGTGCTCTCCTACGAGGTTGGCGCCATCAAACCCAGCGAGGCGATTTTCCGGGCCGCGATTGATCGGCTCGGGGTCGACGCGGCGGATGCGGTGATGGTGGGCGATAGCAAGACCGCCGATGGCGGCGCGGCCGCGCTCGGTTGCGCGTTCGAACTCGTCGCGCCGGATCCCACCGCGGATCGCACGGATGCATTGCGAGATGTGCTGCGCCGTTACGGTTTTCAGGCCAGTGCGGCGGCAGATCAGTCGTAGGGCCCGGAGATGCTGGTCTCGGCGAGCCGGGATAGCCCCTCACGGATCTGCCGAGCCCAGTAGTGCCCGATTCCCTCCACGGCCTGTAGGTCGGCCGCGGTGGCGGCGAGCAGGCCCTGCAGATTGCCGAATGCGCCGACGAGCGACTGCACCTGTACGAAGCGCAATCGTGGCACCCGGGTGAGAACCCGGAAACCGCGCGGGGTCATCGGCTTGTCGAGCGTCTCGATCGTCGCCGGATAGCCGAGCACATTCGCCAGTGCCGTCGGATCGAGCAGATCGGCGTCGGTGAGGGCGGCCAGCGCCGCGAGAGCTTGGTCCACCGCGGCAGTGGTTGGCGAATCGGGCCCAGCGAGGTAGTCGCGGACGAGCAGTTGGCGTGCTGTTTCGTTGTCGCCGACCAGTTCCTCGAGCTGCAGCGCGAGCTGGCGACCGTCGGTGCCGAGTTCGAGCACGTGCTGATCGATTTCGATCGAGATCCGGCGCACCATTTCGAGCCGCAGCAGCGCGGTAAGCGCATCGCGCAGCGTGACGAAGTCCTCGATCTCGATGACCGAAAGCTGCCGGGTCACCTCGTCGAGCCGCGCCTTGTACCGCTCCAGCGTGGCGACGGCCTGGTTGGCCCGGGACAGGATCGTCGTGGAGCTCGCCATGACATGGCGGACACCGGCGACGTAGACGCTGACGATGCTCATCGACTGGCTGACCGAGACCACCGGATACCCGGTCTCGATCCCGGTTCGCTCCGCGGCACGGTGCCGAGTGCCGGATTCCACGGTCGGGATCTTCGGGTCTGGCACGAGCTGCACATTCGCACGGACGATGCGCTTGCCGTCCGAGGACAGCACCACCGCGCCGTCCATCTTGGACAACTCACGAAGTCGGGTCGGTGCGAATTCCACGTCGAGTTCGAAGCCGCCATCGCATATTGCCTCGACGTGGTCGTCGTAGCCGAGCACGATCAGCGCTCCGGTGCGGCCGCGCAGGATGCGCTCGAGACCGTCGCGAAGATCGGTTCCGGGGGCGATTCGGGCGATGGTATCGCGCAGGCTGGTCAGCGACTCGACGTCGTGCATCCACCCTCCACACCTCGCGCGGTCGGCCAGGTTATCCGTGGCCGGCATTCGACAATACCGAGCGGCGATCCGAGCGAACCGAAAAGGCGATTCGCAGCGCGGCGCGGTTAGCGGATTGTGACGAGCGCGTCGAGTGCCGCGGCGACGGTGGGCACTACCGTCGCGGT
Organism: Aldersonia kunmingensis; assembly: GCF_001646865.1. GTDB lineage: Bacteria > Actinomycetota > Actinomycetes > Mycobacteriales > Mycobacteriaceae > Aldersonia > Aldersonia kunmingensis. Next base: position 4,578 of record NZ_LRRB01000286.1, read on the forward strand.
GATTCCCGCAGGCAGCGGGCCGTGGTCCGGCGGAACCAGCGCATGCGTGAACCCGAGGCGGACCGCCTCGCTGAGCCGGCGGGAAATTCCGGACACGCGGCGGATCTCCCCGGCGAGCCCGACCTCACCGAGCACGACCACCCCGGCGGGGAGTGTGCGATTGGTCAGTGCGGTGGCGACGGCGAGCGCAGTCGCGAGGTCTGCGGCGGGCTCGGTTACACGCATGCCGCCGACTGTGGCCACGTACACCTCTTTGTTGGAAACTCTTATCCCGCAACGGCTGTCGAGCACGGCGAGCACCATGGCGACCCGGCTGGAGTCCAGCCCGCTCACCGCGCGCCGTGGGGTGGGCGCGGGCGAATTGGTGACGAGTGCCTGCAGTTCGCCGAGCAGCGGCCGCTTTCCGTCCATCGTCACCGTGACCGCGGTGCCCGGGACCGCACTGGTGCGGTGGTGCAAGAAGAGCTCGGAAGGATCCGCAACCTCCGCGATGCCCTCTTCGCGCAGTTCGAAGCACCCCACCTCGTCCGACGCACCGAAGCGGTTCTTGATGCCCCGGACCATGCGCAGCATCGAATGCCGATCGCCCTCGAACTGCAGCACGACGTCCACGAGGTGTTCGAGTGTCCGTGGCCCAGCTACGGTGCCGTCCTTGGTCACGTGGCCGATCAGCAGGACCGCGATTCCCGTCGACTTCGCCAGCGAGGTGAGGGTGGCGGTGACGGCGCGGACCTGCGTGACGCCGCCGACGACGCCCTCGGTTTCCGCGGCGCACATGGTTTGTACAGAGTCCACCACCAGCAGCGTCGGCCGGACCTGCTCGACATGCCCGATGACGGTCGCGAGGTCGGACTCAGACGCCAGATAGACCCGGTCGTGCACGGCACCCGTGCGATCGGCCCGCATGCGTACCTGCCCGGCGGATTCCTCGGCGGTCACGTAGAGCGCCGTGTCCTGCGCGGAGCGCTGCGCCCAGCGGTGCACAACCTCGAGCAACAGTGTCGACTTGCCCACACCGGGCTCGCCGGCGAGCAGGATCACCGAACCGGCGACAACGCCGCCGCCGAGTACGCGGTCGAGTTCGCCCACGCCGGTCGGTTTGGCCAGCGTCGCCGCGGCGTCGACGGCAGAGATCGGCAGAGCCGGAGTGCTCGGCAGCATGCTCGCGGAGGCGCCGGAGCCCACACCTGTGAGGGCCCGGGCAGGCGCTTCACCGACCGATCCCCATTCGCCGCACTCGGGGCACCGGCCGACCCATTTGGGAACCGCGTACTGGCACGACGAACAGCGAAAGCTTGCCCTGGGTTTGGCCACGCAGCGCAGCCTAGAAGTGTGCCCCGACAAATTTGCCGGGGCACACGGGAAGTTCTGAGTCGAGCGTGGGGACTTAGTGTCCGCCGCCCCCGTGCTCGGCTGCCTCGCCGGCCGCCTTCTCGGACTCCTGGTAGCGCGGGGTGTCGTGACCGGCGTCGACGGGCACCTGCACGGTGACCGCGCCGTTCTCCTTGAAGTCGAAGGTGACTCCGATGGTCAGGCCGGGGGTCAGGTCCTTCTCGAGGTTGGTGATCTCGACGAGCAGCGGAGTTTCCTCCTCGGTCGCGAGCTCGGTCTCGGTTTCCGCGGTGCCGGCCGCCTCGGCGACCAGGTCACGCTGCGGCTTCAGCTCGGCCGGGAGCGCGGGAGTCACGACGACCTTGCCCGCGTCGGTGGTGATCGCGGTCAGCTCGTCCGGGGTATCCGGGCTGTTGTTGATCGCGACGAACCCCAGCGTGGCCTTGCCACCTTTGCTGTTCGTGTACTCCTCCGAGTTGGGGTACGCGATGTGGACGTTGCGCAGCGAGATCTCGCCGATGTCGGCGAAGTTGCCATTAACGGCCGCGACCTGGTCCGAAGTCTGGGTAATTTGCCCGGCGCTGCAGGCCGAGAGCACCAATGCGCCACCCGCGACGAGCGCGGCAATAGTGGCGGCCCGGCGACTGGGACGAACCAGCGCCGAAAGCGAGCCAGTCCGAGCAATGCGAGCAGTCACGGGTAGTCCTCCATCGAGTACGGGCGTTATCCACTAGGCAGAGTAGTAGTCGGCTATGAAGCCTAGGCGTCCGGGCCGGTCGGTACCGCTCGAAACGGCTTCCGCCACAGCGCCGAACAGGCTTCTAGAAAAATCGTTAGATGCACGAATTGGTCGGGATGTCAAGTGTTCCGATAACCGCTGCACGGCCCTGACCTGCACTCTTGCTGGGCCGGTGTCTGGAACCCGTGTTAAACTGGCTACATCGAAAGGGGCACGGGACAGATGAATTTTGAGGTCGGAGACACCGTCGTTTACCCCCACCATGGAGCGGCGCTGATCGAGGCAATCGAAACTCGCACTATCAAAGGTGAGCAAAAAAAGTACCTAGTACTTAAGGTCGCGCAGGGTGATCTCACCGTCCGCGTTCCCGCTGAAAACGCCGAATATGTTGGCGTGCGCGATGTTGTCGGTCAAGAAGGGCTCGACAAGGTCTTCCAAGTTTTGCGCGCGCCGCACACCGAAGAGCCGACCAACTGGTCGCGCCGCTACAAGGCGAACCTCGAAAAGCTTGCGTCCGGAGACGTGAACAAGGTGGCCGAGGTCGTGCGTGATCTTTGGCGTCGGGAGCAGGATCGCGGGCTGTCCGCGGGTGAAAAGCGAATGCTGGCGAAGGCTCGCCAGATTCTGGTCGGGGAGCTGGCTCTGGCCGAAGGCACCGATAACGCCAAGGCCGAGATCATCCTCGACGAGGTCCTCGCCGCGGCTTCCTGACAGTGACATCCCATTCAGCCGGGCCGGTCGTAGCGATCGTCCCGGCTGCTGGCCGCGGTGTGCGTCTCGGCGCCTCCGCGCCGAAGGCATTCGTCCCGGTGAACGGCGTCCCAATGGTGCGCCTTGCGGTCGACGGACTGCTGGCCTCGGGTGTGGTCGACGACGTGGTGGTCGTCGTGCCCGAGGAACTGGTGGAAACGTCGGCGCAGCTCCTTCCCGATAACGTCCGCGTCGTCGCTGGTGGCGCCGAGCGGATCGATTCCGTCCGGGCAGGGATCGCGGCCGCTTCGAATGCCGGCATCTACCTCGTGCATGACGCCGCCCGTGCCCTCACCCCTCCCGCCCTCATCGCCCGGGTCGTCGCCGAGCTGCGCGCCGGCCGCGACGCCGTCATTCCCGCCCTCGAAGTCGCCGACACCATCAAGAGCGTCGATCTGCTCGGTGGCGTCACCGCAACCCTGAACCGTGCCGAGTTGCGTGCCGTCCAGACTCCGCAGGGCTTCAATGGTGACCTTCTGCGAACCGCCTACGCCGCCGTGACCAACGACTCGGACATCACCGACGACGCCGGTCTGGTGGAGCGGGCCGGTGCGCGAGTGCGTGCGATTGCCGGCGATCCGCTCGCTTTCAAGATCACAACGCCGCACGACCTCACTGTCGCGGCAGCGCTGCTCGCCGCGACCTCGGCCGGAGGGGCCGGCTGATGCGGGTCGGTATCGGCAGCGACGTTCATCCGATCGAACCGGGTAGGCCCTGCTGGATGGCAGGGCTGCTGTTTCCCGACGACGACGGCTGCGCGGGACATTCCGACGGAGACGTCGCCGTGCATGCGCTGTGCGATGCGCTGTTGTCCGCGGCCGGTCTGGGTGACCTCGGTTCGGTGTTCGGTACTGATCGCCCGGAGTGGTCCGGCGCAACCGGTGCCCGGATGCTCGCGCATGTGCGGGAGTTGCTCGCCGAGCAGGGCTATGAAGTTGGCAACGCCGCCGTGCAGGTGATCGGTAACCGGCCCAAGATCGGTCCGCGCCGGGCCGAGGCGCAGCAGGTGCTCACCGAACTCGTCGGGGCTCCGGTCTCCCTTTCCGCGACCACCACTGACGGTCTCGGGCTTACCGGGCGGGGCGAGGGAATTGCTGCGATCGCCACGGCGTTGATCCAGCCTGTCGCTCACCAGTGACCGATCGACCAGGCGCGCGCCGGTCGACCAACTCGGCATGTGCAGAAAACGTCCAGGTAGGATCGCATGTCGTGACCTCCCCCGCTGCGACGACGCTTCGCTTGTTCGATACCGCGACGCGGACGCTGCGCGACTTCGTGCCGCTGCAGCCCGGCAAGGTCTCGATCTACCTGTGTGGCGCGACCGTGCAGGGCGAGCCGCACATCGGCCATGTGCGTAGCGGTGTGGCGTTCGACGTGCTGCGGCGCTGGCTGCTCGCACACGACTACGACGTCGCATTCATCCGCAATGTCACCGATATCGAGGACAAGGTCCTAGCCAAGTCCGCTGCTGCGGGACGCCCGTGGTGGGAGTGGGCGATGACTTATGAGCGCGCCTTCGATCGTGCCTACCAGGCGCTCGGGGTGCTGCCGCCGTCATACGAGCCGCGCGCCTCCGGCGAAGTCCCGAAGATGATCGAGCTGATGCAGCGACTCATCGACAACGGGCACGCGTACGCCTCGGAGGGCAACGTCTACTTCGACGTGCGCAGCTTCGCCGACTACGGAAAGCTGTCCGGGCACAAGCTCGATGACGTTCATCAGGGTGAAAGCGCAGGCGAAGGCAAACGCGATGCGCGGGACTTCACGCTGTGGAAGGCCGAGAAGCCCGGCGAACCCTATTGGGAGACGCCGTGGGGTCGCGGCCGGCCGGGCTGGCACCTGGAATGCTCGGCGATGGCCGAGACCTACCTTGGTCCCGAGTTCGATATCCATTGCGGCGGACTCGATCTCGTTTTTCCGCATCACGAGAACGAAATCGCTCAGGCCAATGGTGCAGGTTCTCCATTCGCGCGGACCTGGCTGCACAACGGCTGGGTCACCATGGGCGGCGAGAAGATGTCGAAGTCGCTCGGCAACGTGCTTTCTGTGCCGAACGTACTGAAAAAGGTTCGCCCGCAAGAACTTCGATACTACCTCGGTAGTGCGCACTACCGCTCCATGCTGGAGTACTCGGACAATGCGCTCGAGGTCGCGGCGAAGTCGTACCAGGGCATCGAATCCTTCGTGCTGCGCGTCGCCGAGCGTGTCGGCGATGTGCCGATCGGCAAGTGGACCAACGCTTTCGCCGAGGCGCTCGATGACGATCTCGGTGTGCCGAAGGCGCTCGCCGAGGTACACGCGGTTGTCCGCCAGGGCAACAAGGCGCTCGAATCGGGCGACAATGTCGCCGCGCTCGAATCGGCGGGTCAGGTTCGCAGCATGCTCGGCATCCTCGGCGTCGATCCGCTCGACGAGCACTGGGCGAGCGCCGATACCGATGCCACTGCCGCGCACGATGCGCTCGACGTGCTGATTCAGGCCGAGCTCGTGCGGCGTCAGCAGGCCCGCGAGGACAAGAACTGGTCGATCGCCGACGAGGTCCGTGATCGGCTCAATGCCGCCGGTATCGAAGTGACCGACACGCCCAATGGACCCGAGTGGTCCCTGAAGTCAGGACGCTGATGGCCGGAAATTCGCAGAGGCGCGGCGCAATCCGCAAGGCTGGCACGAAGAAGGGACAGGTCGCCGGGTCCGGTGGAAACCGCCGTCGTGGTCTCGAGGGCCGCGGCGCGACCCCGCCTGCCGAGATGCGCAAGGGACATGTTGCCCAGCGCCGTGCCAAGGCGACGGCAAAGGCGACCACGCAGCGCTCGAACACTCGGCCCGCAGGTCGTAAGGCCGAGGATGGTCCGGAGACCGTCCTCGGTCGCAACCCCGTCGTTGAGTGCCTGCGCGCTGGTGTGCCCGCGACGGCTCTGTATGTCGCGGTGGGCACCGAGAGCGACGAACGGCTCACCGAGAGTGTGCAACTCGCGGCGGACGCCGGTATCGCGATCCTCGAGGTGCCGCGTACAGACCTCGACCGGCTGAGCGCGAACGGCCTGCATCAGGGTGTGGCGCTTCAGGTTCCGCCGTACCGGTACGCCCATCCCGAAGACCTGCTGTCGAGCGCGCTGTCGAGTGGCGAACCCGCGCTTCTCGTCGCGCTGGACAACATCACCGACCCGCGCAACCTCGGCGCAGTGGTCCGCTCGGTCGCGGCATTCGGCGGCCACGGCGTGCTGATCCCGCAGCGGCGTAGTGCCAGCGTGACGGCTGTCGCGTGGCGCACCAGTGCCGGCGCGGCAGCACGGCTGCCGATCGCGCGCGCCACGAATCTCACTCGCACCCTGAAGGATTGGGCGGCGAAGGGCGTGCAGATCGTCGGCCTTGACGCCGGTGGCGACACGACTCTCGACGACTACGACGGTTCCGGACCGGTGGTCATCGTGGTCGGATCCGAGGGCAAGGGTCTGTCCCGACTGGTCCGCGAGACGTGCGACAGCGTGCTGTCGGTCCCGATGGCCGGACATGTGGAGTCGCTCAACGCCTCGGTGGCGGCAGGCGTCGTGCTCGCCGAGATCGCTCGGCAGCGTCGCCTCGGCTGAACGCCGGGCCGTATCGGCTGTGGAACGGACCTGCTCAGGAGCTTTCGATGGCTTCCTTGATCCGCAACCCAAACGCCGGAGCGTCCTTGCGGGCAGCGCGAACCGCCAGCGGCGCAAGGAGCTTGCCGAACCCGTGCCCCTCCAGATCGTTGAATATCGTGACCCGAGTGCCCGTCGCCGACGGCTCCAGGTCGTAGCCGCCGAACGCCGCGGTGACCTGGTTCTTTGAACGCTCGGCCCAGCGGATCTTCGTCGGTGCGGTGAACTCGGTGTATTCGAATTCGCGCTTGGTTGTCATACCGGCGTCCTTGACCGTGCTGACGAATACTGTCCCGACACCAGGCGGGCCGTCGGTGGCCTTGGTGATCTCCTGAACGCGCGGGCTGAACTTCTTGTCGTTCACACCGGCCGCGAGGAATTCGAAAACCTCGGCGATCGGGCGGTCGATATCAACTGTTGCTTCGAATCGTCCTGTCATGACAGGCCTCCGATCAGTGATTTGACCGGAGAATAGCCCCTCCGCCACCCGAATCGAGCGAAATCAGGCTGGGCAGATGGTGGGAACCGGTGACACGGCACGCTGGCGACAGCGAATCAGCCCGGTACGACCGCGTTGGCCATGACGAGGCAGGCGATCGTGCCGGCCAAGATGCTGACCACGGCGTTGCGGCGCCAGAGATGGACAGCGACCGTGACGGCGACGCCCGTGATCTCGGGTAGGCCGTGCGCGGTACCCGAAAAGTCAATGGTGGCAATGCAGTACGTGGCAAGGATGACCACGGCGCCCAGCGGCATCCACCGGCCGATGTCGGCAAGCAGGTCCGAGTCGGCCATCGCCTTTCGAACGCCGAACGGGGCCGCGCGCAACGCGAGGGTGATCGCGACGGTCACCCCCAGGGCGAGCGCGAGGTAACTAGCGTCAGGCATGGCGGGTCCGCTTGGCGTATCGGTGTCGCATGATCAGGGTTGCGGCGAACAGGCCCATGGCCACCAGCAGCATCGAGTCCGGCGCAACGACCAGCGCGACAGCGGCGCAGCCGAGCGCCGCGATGAGGGTGCGCTGGTCGGGTCGATCGCGGTAGGCGTCCAGGGCCAGCACCACGAACAGCGCGGTGAGTACGAATTCGAGGCCGTCGAGTCCGCCGAGAAATTGCGTTCCGACCAGGCCACCCGCAAGGGCGCCGACGGCCCACGACATGTGCAGGCCGAGTTGGGTCCAGAGGATGCGTGCACTGGTGAGCGCGTCGGAGTCCCTGTTTGTCAGGACGGCATAGGCCTCATCGCACAGTGCGAACATGCTGTAGGCCTTGCCCCATCGAGTCTCGACCCGGTGCAGCGGGAACGACAGTCCGTAGAACAGATGGCGCGAATTGACCAGCAGAGTGGTCAGGGCGATGGCGGTGATTGGGGCCGCGACGGCGAGCATGCCGACGAGGATGAACTCGACCGAGCCGGCGAATACGACCGCCGAGATCAGCGGTGCCAGCCACCAGTCGAAACCGTGGCTGGTGACGAGGACGCCGAATCCCACACCGAGGGCGAACACCCCAGCCCACAACACTCCCGTCTCGCGGGCGGCCTCACCGAGTGCGGAACGTGACCTTTCGCTGCCGGGAAGAGTTGCTGTGGCCATGGGGCAATATTATTTGAAATCCTCCGCAAGATGATTGCCAAAAATTGTCCACAGCTTCGCAGTAGCGCAATATATGAGTTATGGATGCCCTCGATAGTGCAATCTTATTGCAGTTGCAGCAGGATGGCCGGTTGTCCAATCAGGATCTTGCCGCTCGGGTGGGCCTGACGCCGGCGCCGTGTCTTCGTCGGGTGCGACGGTTGGAAGCCGACGGCGTGATCACGGGGTATGCCGCGATCGTCGATCCGGCAGCATTCGAGCGAGGGTTGGAGGTCATCATCCATGCGGACCTCGTCGCGAAGAATCTCGGGACGGTGGCAGCGTTCGAGGAACGCGTCGCCGCGATGGACGAAGTTGTCGAACTGCGCCGAATGTTCGGAATTCCCGACTACTTCATCCGGGTGCAGGTCGCCGATCTGGCCGCCTACGAGCGTTGGCTGACCACGCAACTGATGGGCGATCCTGCGATCGCACGCGTCGATTCACGCATCACGATGAAGCTCATCAAGACCGGGCATCACTGACGGGTCTGCCGTACCCGCCACCGCCAGGGGTATAGACGACGAGCATGTCACCGGCTGCGAGGTCGACGGAATCCGAGCCGTCCATAGGGTCGATCGAGCCGTCGGTGCGATGAACCTCGTTGCGGCCCGCCTCGCCCTCGCTGCCACCGGCCATGCCGTAGGGCGCGTTGCGTCGATTGTTCGACAACATGCTCACGGTTACTGCCTCGGTGAATCGCAGCCGCCGGACCGCGCCGTCACCGCCGCGCCACTGCCCCTCGCCGCCGCTGCCGTGCCGGATCGCGAACTCCTCCAACCGCACCGGGAGTCGCCATTCGAGCACCTCCGGATCGGTCAGCCGCGAGTTGGTCATATGCGTCTGCACTACCGGGGTGCCGTGGAACCCGTCGCCGGCACCCGACCCCGAGCTAACCGTCTCGTAGTACTGATGGTTCTCGTTGCCGAAGGTGATGTTGTTCATCGTCCCCGCGCCCTCCGCCTGGACCCCGAGCGCGCCGTACAGCGCGCCCGTAATGGCCTGGGAGGTCTCGACATTGCCGGCCACGACGGCCGCGGGATACTCCGGCGAGAGCATCGATCCCGCGGGCAGCACGATGTCGATCGGTTCGAGGCAGCCGTCATTGAGCGGGATGTCATCGGCAACGAGGGTGCGAAAGACGTACAGCACAGCGGCATTCGCCACCGACGACGGCGCGTTGTAGTTCGTGCCGAGCTGAGCTGAGGTACCGGTGAAGTCGATTGTCGCCGTGCGCTTGTCGCGATCGACGCCGAGTGCGACGGAAATGGTCGCGCCGGAATCCATCTCGTAGCGGAAGTCGCCGGGCGAAAGGGTGTCGATTACGCGCCGCACCGATTCGGCGGCATTGCGCCGTACGTGGGTCATGTAGGCGTGCACAACGTCGAGGCCGTACTGCTCGACCATCTTGCCGAGTTCGTCGACGCCCTTCTGGTTCGCCGAGATCTGGGCGCGCAGATCGGCGATATTTGTGCGCGGGTTCCGGGAGGGGTACTCCGCGCCGGTCAGCAGTTCGACGGTGGCATCTTCGCGGAACTCGCCCGCGGCGACGAGTAGCCAATTGTCGAACAGCACACCCTCCTCGTCCACAGATGTGCTGTGTGCGGGCATGGATCCCGGTGTGAGACCGCCGATCTCGGCATGGTGCCCGCGCGAGGCGACCCAGAACAGCACGTCCTCCGAGTCTGAGCCGAGCACCGGCGTGATGACGGTGATGTCCGGCAAGTGCGTGCCGCCGTGGAAGGGGTCATTCACTGCGTACACATCACCGCGGCGCACACCGCGTTCGTCGGCGGCGCGTTGGGTGATGACCTCTTTCACGCTCGGACCCATCGAACCGAGATGCACCGGAATATGTGGCGCGTTGGCGATGAGGTTGCCCTCGGGGTCGAATACCGCGCAGGAGAAGTCGAGCCGCTCCTTGATATTCACCGACTGTGCAGTGGATTCCAGCCGAGAGCCCATCTGCTCGGCGACCGACATGAACAGGTTGTTGAAGATCTCCAGCAGCACCGGATCGGCCTCGGTGCCCGCGCTCGCCGCCGCGCGCGGCTGGGCACGCTCGATCAGCAGGTGTCCCGCGTCGGTTGCCCGCGCCCGCCAGCCGTCATCGATCACGGTGGTGGAATTTGCCTCGGTCACGATTGCGGGGCCGGAGATCGCGGTGTCGGACGTCAGCGTCTCCCGCGCAATACAGGGGACGTCCCGCCACTCGCCGGCGACGAACATTCGAACGGTCCGATCTGAATCCGATTGTGCTGCAACAGCATCAGCCTTCGCCGCGCCGGACAGATCGGTGGCGTCGGTCCGGCCCGTTGCCTCCACGGCTACCGCCTCGACGACCATCGGCCGGTCCATCAGGAATGAGTAGGTGCGCCGGTGCGATTCCTCGAATGCGGCCACCATGTCCTCGTAGGCTCCGAGTTCCACCTGTACCGCGGTGTCGGTGCCGTCGTAGCGAACATGCGCGCGACGCATGATCGAGATGCGATCGTCGGGCACATTGTCGTCGCGCAGCTCCGCACGAGCGTCGTCGGCGAGTTCGTCTGCGACGGATTCGATCTGGTCCATCGACGCGGGGTCGAGCCGCGCCTCCACCGACTGTTCGCGCATCGCCGTCGTATCCGCGAGGCCGATGCCCAGCGCGGACAGCACACCGGCCATCGGTGGCACCAGCACCGCATCCATACCGAGTGAATCGGCGACCGCACAGGCATGTTGGGCGCCCGCGCCGCCGAAGGTGGTGAGCGCGTAGCGCGTGACGTCGTGCCCCTTCTGCACCGAAATCTTCTTCACCGCATTGGCCATATTCGCGACCGCGATCTGCAGGAAGCCCTCGGCAACCTGCTCGGCGGTGCGATCGTCGCCGGTCTGCTCGTGAATCTCGGCGGCCAGCGCTGCGAACTTCTCGCGCACCACATCCACGTCGAGCGGTTGGTCACCCTCCGGTCCAAACACATGCGGGAAGAAGTCCGGCTGAATGCGGCCCAGCATGACGTTGGCGTCGGTGACCGCGAGCGGGCCGTCGTTGCGGTAGCTCGCGGGGCCGGGATCGGCACCGGCCGAGTCGGGTCCGACCCGGTAGCGGCTGCCGTCGAAATGCAGGAGCGAGCCGCCGCCCGCCGCGACCGTGTGGATGTCCATCATCGGCGCGCGCAACCGAACGCCGCCGACCTGGGCGTCGAACACCCGCTCGTACTGGCCGGCGTAATGCGACACGTCGGTGGAGGTGCCGCCCATATCGAAACCGATCACGCGGTCGAATCCGGCTAGCTCCGACATCCGCACCATGCCGACGATGCCGCCCGCGGGACCGGAGAGGATCGCGTCCTTGCCGCGGAAATGTTCGGCCGCAGCGAGACCACCGTTCGACTGCATGAACATCAGCGAGACCGGATTGCCTTCGCTGCCTTCGGTCCCGGCGAGTTCGTCGGCCACCTGCGCGACGTAGCGCCTAAGCACAGGGGAGAGGTACGCGTCGACCACCGCGGTGTCCCCGCGCGGGACGAGTTTCATCAGGGGGCTCACCTCGGCGGAGCACGACACCTGCGAGAAGCCGACGTCGTTCGCGACCGCGCCGATCGCCTCCTCGTGCGCGGGGTACAGGTGGCTGTGCATGCACGCCACGGCGACCGCGGAAACGCCGTCGGCGCGGACTTGCTCCAGGGCAGTGCGGACCGCGTCGAGATCAGGTTCGCGCAGCACAGTGCCGTCCGCCGCGACCCGCTCGTCGACCTCGATCACCGTCTCGTACAGCGGCTCCGGCAGCACGATGTGCCGGTCGAAAATACGCGGCCGGTTCTGGTAGCCGATTCGCAGCGCGTCCTTGAACCCACGCGTGATCACCAGTGCGGTGCGCTCGCCCTTGCGCTCGAGCAGGGCATTGGTGGCGACGGTCGTGCCCATCCGCACGACCTCGACCAGCTCGGCGGGCACCGGGGTATCGGCGTCAACGCCGAGGAGTTCACGGATGCCGGCGACCGCGGCATCCCGGTAGCGGCCGGGATTCTCGGACAGCAGCTTGTGCGCGACGAGTGAGCCGTCCGGCCGCTTGGCGACGATATCGGTGAACGTGCCGCCGCGATCGATCCAGAACTGCCAACGCCCGCCGCCCATGGGCCGATCCTAGGCGGGCACTGAGATGGCGGCGAAATGCCGGACGACTCGGTTCGCACGCCCCAAACGGGTGCAAATTGTGTAAACGGGGCCGAAGTTTCGCACCCACGAACACAATTTGCCCCCGTTTGGGCGGGTCCTAGGCCGGGACGGCGAGCTTGCGGCCCGCGGTCTTCTCCCGTCGCGATCCGATGAACCGGCAGATCAGGTAGATCACGAACGCGATCGCGGTCACGAAGCTCGACACCGGAACGCCGGGTGCGAGCGAGAGCAGAATGCCACCGACCGCGGCGAGTTCGGCGAACAGGACTGAGAGCAGCGTCGCACGCAGCGGGTCCGCCGTGACCCGAGCGGCCGCGGCCGCGGGGGTGATCAGCAGTGCGAGTACGAGCAGCGCGCCCACGATCTGCACGCCGAGCGCCGCGGCAACGCCGACGAGCACCGCGAAGACGATCGTCAGCCGGCGCACCGGAACACCGCGCGCGACGGCAACTTCCGGGTCGGTGGAGGCGAACAGCAACGGCCGGTACACGAACGCCAGCACGATCAGCACGGCGATCGAGCAGCCGAGCAGCAGGTTGAGACCGCTGTTCCCGACGCCGACGATCTGTCCGACGAGCAGCGCGAAGCTGGTGCCGGTGCGGCCCGGATACAGCCACAGGAACAGCACGGAAAGACCGAGTCCGAACGAGATCACGACGCCGATCACCGAATCGCGTTCGCGGGCACGGGCGCCGAGCAGGCCGAACACCACTGCGGCAACCACCGAGCCGAGCACCGCGCCGAGGCCGACACTGATTCCAGCCAGCAGCGCCGCCGACGCGCCGGTGAGCGAGAGTTCGCTGATGCCGTGCACTGCGAACGACATCTGCCGGCTGATGATGAGCGGCCCGAGCACGCCGGCGAGCAGGCCGAGGATCGCGGCGGCGACGAGCGCCTGCTGCACGAAGCCGTACGACAGCAGGTGTGCAGTGGTGTTGAAGTCGAACATCTTGGAGAAGACGTCGCCGAGTCGGTCGTTCATCAGTGCTCCTCGGCGGGATGGTGGCCCCCGGTGGACCCGAGCGCGTCGACGGCGTCGCCGGTGCCGACCACGATGAGGCGGCCGCGCACGTGCAACACGTCGACGTCGGTCTGGTACAGCTCCGAAAGCACCTGCGAGGTCATCACTTCGCGTGGGTGGCCGATGCGGAACTTGCCCTCGACGATGTAGAGGACCCTGTCGACGAGCGGAAGGATCGGGTTGATCTCATGCGTCACGAACAGCACTGCGGTGTTGTAAGTGCGCCGTCTCCGCTCGATCAGCTCGGAGACGAGTTGCTGATTGGCGAGGTCGAGGCTCAGCAGCGGTTCGTCGCACAGCAGCACCTTCGGGTCTCCGACGAGGGACTGCGCGACCCGAAGCCGCTGCTGCTCGCCGCCGGAGAGCGTGCCGAGCGGGGCGTCCGCGAAATGCTGAGCGCCGACCTCGGTGATTACTTCGTCGACGATGCGCCGCCGACGCGCCCTGTTGCGCAACCCGATTCCCCACTCGTGTCCGTCCACGCCGAAGCCGACGAGGTCGCGGCCGCGCAGCGGAACACCGGCGTCGATCGACTTCTGCTGGGGGATGTAGCCGACATCGGAGTTACCGGCTCGGGCCGGATGTCCGGCGATGGTTGCGGTGCCGTCGGACAGGTTCAACTGCCCAAGGAGGACCTTGAGAAGCGACGTCTTGCCGGACCCGTTCGGGCCGAGGACGGCTACGAATTCGCCCGGGGCAACGTCGAGTTGGAGGTCACTCCACAGTGTGCGGTCGCCGAACGCGAGTCGCGCGTTCTGCAACGAGACTGCGGGAGTGCCCGCGGGCGCTGTGGTCACTGCGGCTGATCCAGAGCGGCCGCGAGCCGCTGGGCGTTGTCGGTCTGCCAGGCGGCGAAGTCGGTGCCCTCGGGCAGCGTCTCGGTCACGGCGACGATTGGAGTCCCATTGCCCTGTGCGACCTTCCGGAACTCCTCGGTCAGCTTGTCCTGGGTCTGCGAGTTGTACAGCAGCGCGCGCACGGTCTTGCCGGCCAGCAGATCGCGGGTCTGCGCCACGGCATTCGGCGACGGGTCGGTGCCCTCCTCGATCGCGTTCTCGAGCTCGGGCGGCGTCACGTCACGCACATCCGCTGCCTCGAGCAGGTAGTGGGCGATGGGTTCGGTCTGCACAACCGGCGCGCCCGGATGCTGCTGCGCGATCCGGTCGGTGATGTCGAGGACGCCATCCAGTTGCCCGCTGAACGATGCTGCCCGTGCGTGGAAGTCGTCGGCGCGCTCCGGGTCGAGTGCGGCGAGTTCGTCGGCGATCCGTCCGGTAACGGCCTGCACGGTCGGCATGTCGTACCAGACGTGTTCGTTGACGGACCCGTGATCGTGCCCGTCGTGCGTGCCGGTGGTGGCGTGATCGTGTTCGGCATGAGCCGCCTCGGTGTCGAGGGAGTCGAACGCGTCGATCGTAGGCTTGCCCGGCTCGCTGTCGAGGATCTTCTCGATGAACTCGTCGTAGCCGCCGCCGTTGAAGACGACCAGGTCGGCGTCGATCACCGCGGCCGCGTCGGCCGGGCTCGATTCGTACGAGTGCGGGTCGGCGCTGGGGTCCGTGATGATCGAGGTGACGTCCGCGTCCGGCCCTGCCACTGCGGACACCACGCTGCCCCACACATTCGTCGACGCGACGACATTGATGCGTCCGGCGTCGGCGTTGTCCGCGCAGCCCGATACGGCGGCGGTCGTGAGCAGCGCAGAGCCGATCATCGTGACCAGCGAACGGCGCGCGGAACGGGCGGGCATGGCGTCTCTCCCCGACTTAATGGAAATGATTTCCATTGAGTTTAGCGGGGTACCTCCGCGCTGGGAAATCCGCACTCGATCTCACATGGTGAACGGAACATTTGTTGCGTTCAGCGGGGTGAATGGAATCGTTCACTCCGTCCAACGCAACGGATCTTCCGTTCACACCATGGCGCGGCGTCTCACATGATGGATGGAACATTTGTTGCGTCCAGCGGGGTGAATGGATCATTCGTCCCGGAGCGCAGCGCGACTACGTGCGGTCGAGCAGCTGCGCACACCGAAGCAGGCCAAGGTGGCTGTACGCCTGCGGGTGGTTGCCCAGCGACCGCTCGGCGACCGGGTCGTACTCCTCGCTGAGCAGGCCGGTCGGACCGGCGGCGTTCACGAGCTGGGTGAACAGCGCCTCGGCGTCGCTCCGCCGACCGATCAGCAGGTAGGCCTCGACAAGCCACGCCGCACACAGGTGGAACCCGCCCTCGCCGCCGGGCAGCCCGTCGTCGTGGTGGTAGCGGTACACGGTGGACCCGCTGCGGAGTTCGGCCTCGGTCGCGAGCACGGTCGAGACGAACCGCGGGTCGTCGGCGGAGATCAGTCCGCTCAGGCCGATATGCAGGGTCGCGGCGTCGAGGTCGCTGCCGTCGTAGGCCGCGGTGAACGACTCGACCTCGCCGTTCCAGCCCTTCTCGAGCACCTCGGCGGCGATCTGGTCGCGCAGCGCCGACCACTCCGGCTCGGCGGTGCGGTCGAACTTCGCGGCGAGGGTAAGCGCGCGGTCGACGGTCAGCCAGCCCATCACCTTCGAGTAGACATGGTGCCGCGGGTTGTCGCGGATCTCCCAGATGCCGTGGTCGGGTTCGTGCCAGCGCCGCTGCACCGCCTCGACCATTGCCCGGACGAGTTCCCAGTCCCGATCGGGCAGGATCTCGGCGGCCGCCGTCATGCCTTTGCGCTCGCGCCCATGCGCAAGGTCGCAGATGAGCGCCACGATCGGGCCGAATACATCGAGCTGAACCTGTGCGTTCGCGGCGTTGCCCACCCGCACCGGGCGCGAGCCCGCGTAACCGGGCAGCTGATCGATCACCGCTTCGGGCGGCAGGCCCTGGCCGTACAGGGTGTAGAGCGGGTGCATCCGCTCCGGCCCGGGCAGCGTCTCCAGCACGCGATGCACCCAGTCCAGGTAGGCCTCGGCCTCGCCGAGCGAGCCGAGCGACACCAGTGACGCCGCGGTCATCGCGGCGTCTCGCAGCCAGCAGTAGCGGTAATCCCAGTTGCGCACGCCGCCGATCTCTTCGGGCAGTGAGGTGGTGGCGGCGGCGAGGATCGAGCCGGACGGTTCGTGCACAAGCCCACGCAGCGTGAGGGCCGATCGCTTCATCAGGTCCGGCTTGACCCGGGGGAGTTCGAGGCCGCGCACCCAGTCCGACCAGTAGGCCTCGGCCTCCGCGCGGCGCTCGGACTCCTCATGGGTTGACGGCGCAAGATCCCAAGTACCGCAGCGCAATTCGAGGACAATCTCGCCCTCGGAAGGGTCGACCACGGCGTAGGCGGTCTGGTGCATTCCATCGCTGGTGATATCCCAATGCACGCCGGGGGAGCGCAGCACGAGCGGTTCGTTCGAGCCGTATACGCGCAGCCCGTACTCCTCGCGCTCGATCTGTACCTGCGCCTGTCCGAACTCGGGCCGCGGTGCGAAGGTGACGATGGCCTTCGCGCGGCCGCGGACGACTCGGGTGACGTCGGTGCGTTCCGGAGCCACATCATGCGGTAGGTAGTCGATGACCTGCAATGCGGCCCAGCGGGTTTCGACGGTCATCGTGCCGTCGAGGTAGCGCTGCGACAGCGGCAGCGACTCGCGCTGCGGGCCGATGCTGAAGTGGCCGGCCTCGGTACCGCCCAACAGGTGGGCGAACACGGCGCCGGAATCCGGCTCCGGATGACACAGCCAGGTCAGGGTCGCTTCCGGGGTCAGGAGGGCGACCGACCGTGGGCTGGCAAGCATGGTCAGCCGCTCGATGCGCGGGGCGTCCGCACCTGCGAGCCACGTGCGTCGTTCCTCGTACAGGAATGCGAGCGCGGTCGCGACATCGTCGGTGGATTCCACCCGGTACTGCGCCGCACTGTCGCCGGAGCCGACCTTGATACCGACATCGGGCCCGTGCAGCCGGACAAACGCCTTCTCATCGGTGACGTCGTCGCCGATGAAGACAGCAGCGGTGGCCGACTCCTGGTGACGCAGGATATCGATCGCGTCGCCCTTGTCGGTGGAGATCACCGCCAGTTCGATGACCGCCTTGCCCTCGGTCACCTGCACGCCCGTCCACGTTGCGGCGCCGTGCCGGACGAGGTTGAGCGCCTCGTCGGCGACCTGCTCCTCGGCATTGCGCACGTGCAGCGCGACGCTGGCGGGCTTCGTCTCGATCGTGACGCCCGGGTGATCGGACGCGATCGCGGACAGTTCCTTGGTGATGTCCTCGAGCAGGACCTTCGCGTCGCTGTCGATAGCGTGCAGGAAACCGACCTCGAACTCGGAGCCGTGGCTACCGACCAGGTGAACCTCGGCGGGTAGTCGCGACAGTGCGGCGAGATCGCGCAGCGCGCGGCCGGAGATAGCGGCCGCCGTGGTGCTGGTCAGTCCGGCAAGTGCCCGCAGCGCCAACACGGACGACGGATTCGGAAACGCCTTCGCCGGGTCGGAAACGATCGGCGCCATGGTGCCGTCATAGTCCGAAGCAACGAGGAGACGAGGGGTCCGCGCGACCACGGCGAGGGCACGGCGTAGGTCGATAGCGAGATCGAGGGCACTCACTCCTGCAACGGTAGGCGAAGTGGGCACTCGCGACTGGACTCCGGAGGCATCGAAGTCGCACTAATCACAGCCATGCGGGAGCGCTAACTGGGGTGGCGCAGTCACGCCGAATTACGTCATGTGACACAGACGACCCCGGTCCCGCGCCGGGTCTGCTGGCGCGGTGCCGGTCAGATCGACCGGCGGTCGCCGAGCAGCAGGTCCACGGTGAGTTCGAGGCGTGCCGCGACGTCGGTTGCCGACGAACGGCGAGTCAGCCAGGCCACCAGGTTCGACAGCCACACGTCGCTGATCACTCGTGCAATCGCGAGCTGTTCATCGGTGGGGTCGCCATCGTTCATCGCGCGGGCGAACAGCCGGTCCATCACCTTGCCGACGCGGTCGACCTCGGCGGCAGCGGAGGCGTCGGCAAACATGAACGCCCGCGTCATCGCCTCGGTGAGCAACGGATCGCGCTGCATCGAGCGGGTGATCGCCGAGAGGAGCTGCTGCATGCGCTCCTGGGCGGTGCCTCCGGTCGACGGCCGCCGCTTGCTCTCGATCCGCTCGAACTCGCGCGCGAGCGCGGACACCAGCAGGTGAACCTTCGACGGGAAGTAGCGGTAAAGGGTGCCGACCGCGACGTCGGCACGCTCGGCGACCGCGCGCATCTGAACGGCTTCGTACCCACCCTTGGAAGCCAAAGCCAGCGTCGCATCGAGGATTCGCTTGCGTCGCTCGCGCTGTGCGTTGGAGCTCAAGTCGTCTTCGCTGAGGGTGGTGACAGCGCCGTTGCCCGCACTTTGCGAACGGGGGGAACTTGCCATCGACTGGTGCCTCGTTCTGTTCGGTTTGCACTTGACTTTAGAGTGACATTAGAACACGTTCTACGTGCGGGTGTCATCATTGAAAGGCGGCGGAAGCTGTGACCACAGCCACCACTGACGAGCACAAAGCCGTTCAGGAATCCATTCGGGCTTGGGCTCGTTCGGCGGACCCGATTGCAACTCAGCGAGAGGGTGGCAGCGAGTCCTGGCAACCGCTGTGGCCGGGTCTCGCAGACCTCGGCTTGTTCTCCGTAGCGGTCCCCGAAGTGTCCGGCGGCTTTGGCGGCACAGTCCTCGACCTGACGGTGATGCTAGAGGAAACGGCCCGGAATCTGGTTGGCGGTCCGGTACTGACCACGGCCCTCGCGGGCCTGCTGGTAGGCCGTGACGGCGCAGGCGAGTCTGCCGCGGCGCAGCGTTTCGGCGCCGATATCGCCGAGGGCAAGCTGGCCGTCGCGGTTGCGCTGAGCGGGCGGCCGCTGGTCGGCACCGCCGGCGACGCGGGCACCCTGACAATCTCCGGTGACGCCGGCCTGGTGCTCGGCGCGGCAGAATCCGCCGCCGTGCTGCTGCCGGTCGAAACCGATGGCAAGACCGTGTGGGTGCTGCTCGATGCGGCCACCTCGGGGCTCACCCGCGAGACGGTCAAGGGCCTCGACCACGGTGTCCCGATTGCCCGTGTGAGCTGCGCGGATGTTCACGTCGACGCGGATCGCGTGCTCGACGGTCTCGGTGCGGACGTGCCGCGCAACCTCGCCGTCACGCTCGCCGCCGCCGAGGCCGCGGGCATCGCCGGGTGGTGCCTCGACACCGCCGTCGAGTACGCCAAGGTGCGCGAGCAGTTCGGCAAGAAGATCGGCTCCTTCCAGGCCGTCAAGCACATCTGCGCGCAGATGCTGACCCGCGTCGAGCGCATCCGCGCGGTTGCGTGGGATGCCGCTGTCGCCGCGGAAGAGGGCAATGACCTCCCGATTGCCGCGGCGGTGGCCGGTGCGGTGGCACTGGATGACGCTGTCGAAACGGCCAAGGACTGCATTCAGGTCCTCGGCGGCATCGGCTTTACCTGGGAACACGACGCGCACATGTACCTACGCCGGGCCGGCACGCTGCGACAGCTGCTCGGTGGTGGCTCGAAGTGGCGTTCCCGCGTCGTCGAGCTCACTCGCGCGGGTGCCCGTCGAGGCTCGAATCTCGACCTCAGTGATTACGCCGATCTGCGCGCCGGGATCGCCGCGGAGGCGGAGAAGATCGCTGCGCTCCCCGCGGACGAGCGCCGCGTTCCGCTCGCGGAATCGGGCCTGCTTGCGTCGCACTGGCCCAAGCCGTACGGCCGCGGTGCTAATGCTGCCGAGCAACTGCTGATCGCCGAAGAGCTGGACCGCGTCGGCGTTGTGCGTCCGGACCTCATCATCGGCTGGTGGGCTGTGCCGACCATTCTCGAGCACGGCACGCCCGAGCAGATCGAGCGCTTCGCCATGCCGACCCTGCGCGGCGAACTCGACTGGTGCCAGCTGTTCAGCGAGCCGGGCGCGGGCTCGGACCTCGCCGCTCTGCGCACGTCGGCTACCAAGGTTGAAGGTGGCTGGAAGCTGCAGGGCCAGAAGGTGTGGACGTCGAAGGCTAAAGAATCGGACTGGGGCATCTGCCTGGCCCGCACGAACCCGGACGTCCCGAAGCACAAGGGCATCAGCTACTTCCTGGTCGATATGCGGAGCCCGGGTGTCGACATCCGCCCGCTGCTGGAGATCATCGGTGAGCCACGGTTCAACGAGGTCTTCCTGGACGACGTTTTCGTGCCCGACGACTGCCTCGTCGGCACAATCGACGACGGCTGGAAGCTGGCCAACACGACGCTCGCCAACGAGCGCGTCGCGATCGGCGGGGGTTCGTTGCTCGACGCCTCGATCGAGGAACTCGTCGAGGTGACGCCCGTGGACGACGCGATCGCCAACGACAAGCTCGGCGTGCTGATCGCGGATTCCACCGTAGGTTCGCTGCTCGATCTGCGTACCGCGATCCGCTCGCTCGAGGGTCAGGACCCCGGTCCCGAATCGAGCGTTCGCAAGCTGCTCGGCGTGAAGCAGCGCCAGGGCCTGGCCGAGTTCGCGTTCGAGGTGGCAGGTGCAGAGGGTGTGCTCGATGACGGCCCGGCGAAGGAATTCCTGGTTACCCGCTGCCTGTCGATCGCCGGCGGCACGACCCAGATCCTGCTCACCGTCGCCGCAGAACGGCTCCTCGGACTGCCGCGGGCTTAGCCCGTCTCCGCCGGGTGGGCTTAGCCGGCTCGCCTGGGTGCGGCTAGCTCGGTCGGCGTCGGGGAGGGCTGCCTTCCCGGCGCGCCGGATGAGTGATACAACTAGAACACGTTCTACTTAGAAAACGAGGCAGCGTGGACTTTTCCAGAGAGAAGACCAGCGAGGCCGTGGCCGAGGTCGTCACGGCTCTGTTGAGCCGCGAATCCGAGACCGATTCCGATGCTGGCTACAGCGTCGGAGCGTGGCAGCGGCTCGTTGAGAATGGGTTGCTGGCGCTGCCGCTGCCCGAGCGTTTCGGTGGCGACGATCAGGGACTCGCCGAAGTGGCGACCCTGCTCGGCGAGCTTGGCCGCAAGGCGGTCGCGACTCCGGCGCTGGCCACCCTCGGCTTCGGCGTCCTGCCCCTGCTCGAGCTGGCCGACGAGAACCTCCAGTCCGAGATCCTGCCCAAGGTTGCCGAGGGCGCGGTCCTCACCGCAGCACTGGCCGAGCCGGGCCGCCCGCTCGGTTCCGCTCCCGCCACGACGGCGACCGTCGACGGTGACACTGTCGTCATCGACGGCAAGAAGATCGGCGTGCAGTATGCGGCCGACGCGCTCGTCATCCTCGTGCCGACCGACGCGGGTATCGCGCTCGTCGCGCCCGATGCGGACGGCGTAACGCTGACCAAGGCTCCGACCTCTGCCGGCACCCCCGAGTACGCGGTCGAACTGTCCGGCGTTCGCATCCCGCGCGCGCGGCTGCTGACCGGCGATCCGGCTGTGCTGACTCGCTACGCGGTGGCCACCATCGGCGCGACGGCAGACGGATTGCTTTCCGGCGCAGCCGAACTCACCGCCGAGCACCTGCGCACGCGGCACCAGTTCGGCAAGCCACTCGCCACGTTCCAGGCGGTGGCGCAGGAGATCGCGGACGTCTACGTCACCTCGC
Source organism: Aldersonia kunmingensis (assembly GCF_001646865.1). Taxonomy (GTDB): domain Bacteria; phylum Actinomycetota; class Actinomycetes; order Mycobacteriales; family Mycobacteriaceae; genus Aldersonia; species Aldersonia kunmingensis. The sequence goes on from NZ_LRRB01000286.1 coordinate 26,387, forward strand.
GCACGCTGAACGTGACCTCGACCGCGGCGTCCTGGCGCCTCGGCACCGGTCTCGATGCGGACTCCGACCTGAACGTGCTCGGGTACTGGGTCGCCGCCGAGGCGCCCACCGCGCTGCAGGTCTGCCATCACCTGCACGGCGGTATCGGTGTGGACATCACCTATCCGATGCACCGGTACTTCTCGCAAGGCAAGGACCTCGCCCGCCTCGTCGGTGGCGCGGCCTACCGTCTCGACCTTCTGGGGGCGCAATGTTCATCGATCTGACCGACGAGCAGAAGGCTCTTCAGGTCGAACTGCGCAAGTACTTCTCGGAGCTGATCAGCCCGGCCGAGGCCGAGGTCATGATGACCGAGCGGCACGGCCCCACCTACCGCGAAGTGATTCGGCGGATGGGCAGCGACGGCCGGCTCGGCGTTGGTTGGCCGAAGGAGTTCGGCGGCCTCGGCTTCGGCGAGATCGAACAGCAGATCTTCGTGAACGAGGCGTCCCGCGCGGACGTTCCGCTCCCGTCGGTCACGTTGCAGACGGTCGGACCGACCCTGCAGAAGTACGGGACCGAAGAGCAGAAGAAGAAGTTCCTGCCCGCGATCCTCGCCGGTGAAGTGCACTTCGCCATCGGCTACAGCGAGCCCGAGGCCGGAACCGACCTGGCGGCGCTGCGTACCACCGCGGTGCGCGATGCCAACGGCGATTTCATCATCAACGGCCAGAAGATCTTCACCACCGGCGGTCACGATGCCGACTACATCTGGCTCGCGGTCCGTACCGGCGCACCGGATTCCCGGCACAAGGGCATCTCGATCCTGATCGTGGACACCACCGATCCGGGCTACTCGTGGACGCCGATCATCACGGCCGACGGCGCGCACCACGTCAACGCGACGTACTACTCGGATGTCCGGGTTCCGGCGAACATGCTTGTCGGCGAGGAAAACGCGGGCTGGCGGCTGATCACCACCCAGCTCAACCACGAGCGCGTCATGCTCGGCCCCGCCGGCCGCATCGGCGGTCTCTACGACCACCTGCGTTCCTGGGCCGGTGCCCGTGACCTGCTCGGTGAGCCGGACGTGCAGCGCACACTCGGCGAGTTGTTCGCGCTGTACCGCGTGAACGAGCTGCTGAACTGGCAGGTCGCTTCCGCCACCGGCGACGTCGACGTGGCCGATGCGTCCGCGACGAAGGTGTACTCCACCGAGAAGATCCAGCACGTCGGTCGCTTGATTGCCGAGATCGTCGGTCGCCATGGCGATCCCACCGATCCGGAAACCGCGCACCTGGCGGACTGGCTCGACAAGCAGGCCAAGCGCAACCTGGTCATCACCTTCGGTGGTGGCGTCAATGAGGTCATGCGTGAACTCATCGCGATGGTCGGCCTGAACCTGCCGAAGGTCCCGCGATGACCGCGACTCCGGAGGCTGCAGTGGACGCCAAGACCGAGATGATTCTCGCCGAGTCGCAGAAGATCCGCGAGAACGGCGCGAGCAAGCCGCGCAATGGTCGTGATCCGGTGAACATGCCGATGATCCGTACCTGGCTCGAGGCCATGCGCGACGACAACCCGATCTACGTGGACGAGGCCGCTGCGATTGCCGCTGGTCACGGCGGAATCGTTGCCCCGCCCGCGATGGCACAGGTGTGGACGATGCGTGGACTCGGCGTCACGCGGTCCGAGGACGATCCGCTGGGCAGGATGACCGACCTGCTGAACGAGGCCGGTTACACCTCCGTGGTGGCGACCAACAACGATCAGGTCTATCACCGCTACCTGCGCCCCGACGAAGAGGTCTCGATCGAGACCGTCCTCGAAGAGGTTGTGGGACCGAAGAAGACGGGCCTCGGTGAGGGCTGGTTCTTCACCACGCGCAGCATCTGGAAGATCGCCGGCACCGACGAGGTCGTGGCCGAGATGATGTTCCGCATCCTCAAGTTCGCGCCGCCCGCGAAAGACCCTGTGGCAGAACCGAAGACCGAAGCGGTTTCGAGCCTCGGCGCGCCGCTCGACGATCTCGATCCGTCGCGCATGCTGCGTCCGTCGGCCTCGCAGGACACCGCGTTCTTCTGGGACGGGGTTGCCGCGCACGAACTTCGGCTGCAGCAGCGGCCGGACGGCACGTTGCAGCACCCGCCGGTGCCCGCGCTGTGGAAAGACAAGTCCGAGCAGACGGATTACGTCGTCGCTGCCGGTACCGGAACGGTTTTCAGCTTCGTGGTGCATCACGCGCCGAAGGTGCCGGGCCGATCGCTGCCGTTCGTGGTGGCGCTCATCGAGCTGGACGAGGGTGTGCGCATGCTCGGCGAGCTGCGCGGCATCGACCCCGCCACTGTCGCGATCGGTCAGCGCGTGGAGGTCGAGTTCATCGACCTGCCCGGTGACGACGAGACCGACCAGAAGCCATGGACGCTGTACGCCTGGCGTCCGATCGAGGAGAGCTGATGAGCTCCATCAGTACGCAGATCACGGTGGGCGAGAAGCTGCCCACGCAGTCGATCTATGCCGACCCCACGTTCATCGTGTCGACTGCCCTGGCCACCAGGGATTTTCAGGACGTGCACCATGACATGGATCTGGCGCGCAAGCGCGGGTCGAAGAACATTTTCGCCAACATCCTGACCGACACCGGTCTGGTGCAGAAGTTCATCACC
>NZ_LRRB01000118.1 GCF_001646865.1 Aldersonia kunmingensis
ACTTGTCCCAGCGGTGTGCCACACGCGCCTTGTGAGTACGCCACACTCCTATCGCGTCGATGTCGCAGTCTCGGCCGTTGCCGCTGCTCGTGAGCGGGCGTCCGTCGCCGACCTGGCGCAACGGCAGGTGGTGGCGGCTGCAATCGCGCTGATGCGGGCAGAAGGTTTGAGTGATCGAAAGATCGCACTCGAACTGGATATTTCGAAGTCCTCGATCCGTGCAATGTCTGTTGAGCCGGCTGTCGACCCCACTCATCAAAATGACGTTGCACGGTTGGGGCATCAGGTATGGGTGGACATGGCCGATCTCGCCGGCGAACGGTTTGTCGTGGAGGGTGATGACATTCCGAGCTTCGAACGGATGGCCGCCCACGGCATCGAGCCGGCATTCCCAGCATCCCTTGGACAAGCAGACACCACCTCGCGCGAATACGTCCAGATGACCACAGGGGAGCGGATACTCGTATTTTCGCAGTCTCGATGGAACGGGTTCCCGGACCAATCAGCCAAGTCCGATTGGGACAACCGGGGGACATACATCGTTCACCGCTGCCCAGGCCTCATTCCGGGTCGCTGCGCCGACCGGCATACCGCGATTCAGCTGGACGAACTTGGCCTCTGTGACGGCGCGGCTGTCTATGGCTCCGGATGGAACGAACGTAAGCCCACCGCGCACCACGCCGCTGCCGCGATCCGGGCACGAATCGAAGAGCAGGATTGAGACTCGCGATTGCCCGGTCTACTTTCGCGGCAATCTAGGAATCGGGGCGGTGCCGATTCCATTCGAGCCATCCGACTCCGGTGCTGTCGCCACTGGTGACTCGCCCCCACGCTCGCGGGAGCATCGCGATCGCACCGTCGGGTGAGGTCAGCCGGAGGGGGCCATGGCCCAGCGGTTCGAAGTCGATGGCCAAGTGCGGTGGATCGACGTCGAGATGGGTTCCAGTGGACAGGCCTGCGGCGTCGAAAGTCTCACGCGCAGTGTGGGTGCGGAGTTCGGTGAGCGGTTTACCGGCTTCGTGGATGTAGCCGATGCTGATGCTCGGGAGGTCCGGAAGACGAAGGTCGAGGCCGTGGATGTGTGTTCCGTCGGCGAAATGAGCGGTGGTCCATACCCAGTCCATCGACCACCAGTCGCGCACTCCCCAGGAGTGATCTCGCTGTCCGGGGCCGTCGATTGTGAGGTCAACGGCCGGCCCGAAAGTGCTCTCGCCTAGGTGCAACCGGCCGCGCACAGTGCACGCGATCTCGTATCGGGGCGTGACCCGGTACAGGTAGGGGTCGGCCTCGGTGATCCACTCGAGCTCGAGATCGACATTGATGTCGGCACCGAGATCGGTTTCTTCGAGAATCGAGTCGGCTGGATTTGCGTACGCCCGGCCGACACCGGATACGCGTGCGACGGCCTTCTGCAGGGCGTCGATGATGGTGTGATCGGCCGAGATCCGTTGTGTGCGAACAGTGCTGTCATCGTGCAGCGGCAGGTCGTAGTCAACCAGGGTGATGGTGGGGATATCCGGGCCACAGATGACCGCCGTGTACCACGCCGAACGCAGGTTCGGCGTCACCCCGAAACGGAGATAGCCCCCGATCTCGTGGGTGCGGTCGACGAAATCGAAGTACCAGCTCTCGTTCCACAGAGGTTCGGGCCCCGGCTGGTGGAAGCCTTCGTCAGCCTCACCGGGGCGGAGCGGTTCACTTACGCCGACGGCGGGAAGTAGCGCGGCAGCCTCGAGGTCGAGTGCGAAGTCGCAGGCTCTGGCGAACATCGTCATGAACATCTCGTCGCCACGCTCGGTTTGTTGCACCATCATCGGCGAGATGATCGTCATCATGATTCCGAAGAAGGCTTGCGCCCGGACTTCCTGACGCAACGACGCCATATCTCGAGGCCAACTCCCATCGAGAAGGTCGAAGTAGGTCTGAATCAGTTGGTCCCCACTGGACCGGCGGAGCTCGGTGGGCACCGACGTAGCGAGGAAGTAGGCGAGGTCGGAGGCCGCGGGGCCCCAAGTGACTGTCTGCCAGTCCACGACCGTCACTGACGTGCCGTCGGGGGCGAAAAGGAGATTGTCGAGCCGGAAGTCGCCGTGCACGAGGCCGGTGATCGCTGTGCCAGCCTGCTGAGCGAGGTAGGCATCGAAGCTCACCACGAAACGCTCGGATAGCTCCCGGTGGCCCGGGGCGATGCGGTTGCCGTAGCGGTCGAGGAAGCCGGCGAACAGTCCCTCCAAAAGCGCCTGGCTGATGGGTGATTCGCGGATCAGCCATTCCGCTCCGGTCAGCGAATCGGTGCCCAGGCACGGCCGATGTATCTGGGCCAGAGCCGAAACGGCGGTCGTGGCCTGACTCAGAGTGGCACCGGAGATGTCGTCCGAGGCAGCGGCCTCACCGACGTCTTCGAGGAGCAGACAGAACGTTCCGGATTCGAAGTCGGCGTGGAAACAATCAGCGACGGCATCGGAGTCGATAATCGGCGCGATGTCCGCATAGAACCGCACCTCTCGCTCGTACAGTCCCAGAGCGGCCCCGGTCGCCCTACTCGACTCATCAGTCGCGGGAAGTTTGAGCACGACGGACCGCGTCGGCTGCGGGTCTGCACCGTCAGCGCCGAGGATCGTGATCCGGTGACAATCACTCATCTGGCCGGTACCGATTCGCTCGACGTGAAAGTCCGTCACACGCGCGGTTCCCAGACGGTCGGATAGCCAATCGCACGTCACGTCGTCGACGCTGCGCACCCGTCGGTTCCCGGCGATTTCCTCGGTGTGATCACCGTTATCCGATGCGGACACCTAACCTCCTCGAGGGGGCGGCATTGCTGAGTCGGACGCTAGCACCGGTCGAGCATCGCGAAGGCCGCTTCGCAAGGGCTCGAATTACTGCTCTGCCGTGAGCACCGTGGTGAGCACCCGCCGAAGTTCTGTGTGGCCGTCGACGCCCAGAAGTTCGTCGAGTCGTTCCTCGATGCCGTCGATGGTCGCGCGCCCGGCCGCGATGCAGTCTTGTCCGCGGGGGGTCAGCACGATGAGCTTCGCGCGCCGATCAGTCGGGTCGGGGCGCCGCTCGACGTACCCCAGTTCCTCGAGCTCGTCGACGATCTCGCCCATCGCCTGCGCGGTCATGCCCGCGCCACGCGCGAGGGTGCTGAGTCGGCTCCCGTCGGACCCGATCTGCGCGAAGACCGCGGAATGCGACGGCTTCTGTGGGAAGCCGGCGCCGACCACGCCGTCGACGATCCGAAACCCGAGCAGGCTGTAGACCTGCCCGAGCAGAGTCACCGTGTTCGCCCCAATTCTCGGAGCAGGGTCTTGCGGCATCGGCAGTCCTCAAGTATACCTGATTATCAGGGCCACCTTATCAAGTAATTCTCTCACTCAAGGGAGGCACGCCATGGCCAGCGTCGCCGACACCTACCCCCGCACCGAGGAGATGGCGGTTATCCACCGCATCTTCCGCACGGCGTTTCCCGAAATCGCCGGCCTGGTTCGGCGCACGCCGTCTACCTCTTCGCGACGATCCGAGGTCGTGGCCAGCTATCTGGACTTCCTCCTCAACGGAGTCCGAGCGCACCACACAACTGAGGACGACAACATCTGGCCCCGCCTCCTCGCGCGTGCCGCGCCCGATTCCGCGCTCGTTGAGCGGATGGAGCGCCAGCACGAGGCCGCTGCCGCGGCTGCGGAGCAGGTTCGAGAGCTCGCCGCTCAGTGGCGCGTCACGCCGACAAATGGCAGCGAGCTGGCAGCCGCGATCGACCGGTTGACGGCCGTTCTGGTCGAGCACCTCGACGACGAAGAGACGCATGTCGTGCCGCTGATCCGCGAGCACATCACCGTCGCGGAGTGGGAACAGTTCGGCGAGGACGCTTTCGCGAAGTTCACGAATCCGGAGAAGCTCATCGCCACCGGCGTACTTGTGGAGGTCGCGACGCCCGAGGAGGCATCGTGGTTCCTCGACCCGCTTCCGCTGCCGATTCGCCTCATGTGGCGGCTCCACGGGCGGCGCAAGTACAACGCCTACATCGGGCGCGTACGCGGTACGCACAATGGTCTGCTCTGGCGTCGCCTCGGACCTGCGGTTAATCGGCTCGCGACTTCGTTGTACCGCCGGTCGCGGGGGAGAGTCGGTGGAACGGCGAAGGGTTTGCCCGTGATGCTGGTGACGGTTCCCGGGCGCCGCACGGGTACGCCACACACGGTGCCGGTCGTCTACTTCAACGGCGACGGCAATTATGTCGTTGCCGCAACCGCCGGCGGCACTGCCGCAGAGCCCCAATGGTTCCGAAACCTGCGTGCGACCGACACTGCACATGTGGAGATAGCCGATCACGAGTTGGACGTCGGCGTCGATGTGCTGAGCCCCGGGGACCGGGACCGGATCTGGCAAGACGTGATCCTCCCCGAAGCGCCCTCCTTCGCAAAGTACGAGAAGAAGGCGGGCCGAATCATCCCCGTCGCCGTTCTGACGCCGGCGGCCGACCGCTGAATCCTGGTGTACTAGGCGCGTTCCACCGGCAGCCACAACTCGCACGTTGCCATGCTGAAATCGGGGGAGCGGTCCAGCACGGCGACGATCGATGGGCCGGGCCGCAGCCGCCATGGGTTGGACGGGAACCAGTCGGTCGCGGTTGCGGCCCACATCGATTGCAGCGCTGCGGGATACGCGCCCTCGCTGCGGAACACAGCCCAGATGCCGGCAGGAACATCGATCGTGTCGAGGTCGTCGGCCGCGCGCGAGTCTTCTGTTATCGCGACGCCGTGGAGGTAAGTCAGGTCGGTGCCCTCCGTGTAGTCGGGGTCGACGTCGGCACTGACCTGGAGCAACCCTCGCGGCTCCGTGTTGCTCAGTCCTTTGAGGCGGATGTGTTCGGCTTCGGCCAAGGAGGCGATGTGCGCTTGGATGTGCGGATTGACGCCCTCGTGGATGAGCGGCACACGAGCGGCGTGGCCGATGAGTCGAAAAGCCGGCCGGTCTGCGATGCGGGTGTCCATCGAGGTGCTCCCTTCTACGGTCAGGCGGAACCTGAGCTGTGGTTGTGAGCGAAGGGGACCGCCGTCTCGTCGTACGTCGCCAGGGCTGACGCCATGCACCGCGCGGAACGCTCGACCGAACGCCTCAGCGGATCCATAGCCGTAGCGAATCGCGATACCCAGCAGGTCGCCGTCGCCGAGCAGATCGGCTGCGGCGACAGTCATCCGGCGTCGCCGGATGTAGTCGGACAACGGCATCCCGGCGAGTGACGAGAACATCCTGCGGACGTGGTAGTCCGTTGTGCCAAGGCTGCTGGCGAGGCCGGCGACGTCGATGTTCTCAGTCAGGTGTTCCTCGACGTAACCGACGACTCGGTTGAGAATCGCGATCACTCTTCCTCCTTCCACACCAAGCATGGTTGAGGACGCGAGCCCGTATCCGACTATCGCGGTTCGATTCGATCGGTTCGGCGGCCCGCGCTAGTCGCGGTCGTGATGACACACCGCCTCGAGCCTGATACCGAACGGATCGGACCAGAATGTGGCGTAGTAATGGCCTGGATACTGCGGAAAGTGTTGGGGGATATGTATGACGCTGCCGCCGCTGAGTGCGACGTGGTCATGGACTCGGTCGACCAGCGATCGCCGTCGAACCATGAAGGCGAGGTGCTGCAAGCCAGTCTGTTCCGGTGAGTACGTGCCGGCCGCCGTAGTGGGGTAGAAGAACACGTAGGTTCCGGGCTTGTCATTCGCCGGTTTGTAGGCGAACTCGTCCGTGGCTTCGATGAACGGTTCGAAGCCGACCAGTGGCATCAGTGCGTCGTAGTAGCGCTTCGCCGCAGTGAGGTCCGGGACGTTGATTCCAAGGTGACCAAGCACCGATCAAGTATCCGGGACGGCATCGTATCGAAGAAAGCGGTTGGCCTCAGGCCACGATCTCGGGTTGTCGGCGTACTTCCGCACGGTAGATAACGCAGCCGAAGAGTGTTGACTGGATGATCTCGTCGGCAAGGTCGCTGTCGATGTCCAGTGGTCGCAACAGAGGGTTCTCGGCGAGGTGACAGCATGGAGGAGTCGGGTCCTCTGTGTTCCGCTGGGAAGTGGGAGAGCGCCAGAACTAGGCCGTATCGAGGAATCGGTTTCGCACTTCGGCCGTAGGGATCGGGCAGCTATCGTGACGGCCTCCGACGCGATAGCGCACCGCGGCGAACTGTTTGTAGAGCCAATTGCGCACCGCTGGTGGGATCACATAGGCCGCCAGTGCGAGTCTCCACCAACCACCGAGGTATGCCGCGATCTGCAGCAATGCTGCAGACTGCGAGTAGACCGTCTCGTTGGGTTGCCCGGCATTGCGGACGTAGACAGCGGAATCCAGACCTTCCAGCTCGGGATGACGCGAGATCGTCTCGAGGGCGAAGCCACTGTCCAGGGCAGCGAATCGCAGGGTTCCGTCGCGGTCGTACCGGAGAATTGTGCGTACTGCGCTGTTGCAGATGCCGCACACACCGTCGTACAGCAGAACAGAAGAGCTCGGCGGGATACGTGTCGGCCTCATGCGGAAGCCCTTTCCGACGCAGCTGTCGCTCCAATTATCGCAAACCGCACCCCGCGCAGAGTGTTCCGATGGTCACATGGGTTGCACGGCGGCGGCGAGGGCAGTGGTTGTCCGATTCCTCTGGTGCGCTACTCAGGCAACTACTGGTAACACTCCATATTCGTTTCTGCCGTATTGCGCCCTGGGCTGGTAGTGGCAGGGTTCCGCTGAGTAGGGGAGCTGCCTCGCATCGGTGCTCGGCAGTCCCGAAGCGGCCAGTCCGTCGTGGTCCCGGTCCTGTCGGCGTCCGCTAGTTTGCTCGCGGCTTCGGTCAGTTATGGCGTCAGCGTCCATGGCGCTAACGCCATCGACTAGCACCTCAGGCTCAGACGTTCACTCCAATGGCTCGGGCGTGAAGGTGACGTCGACTCCGCCTACGGTCATCGTCACCTGACCTTCGATCACGATCACCTGCGCCGAGACCCGTCGATCGACAGTCTGGGCCAGTTGCTGTACCGGTGCGTGCGGTATCTGCACCACCGACAGGTTCGGCAGCCCCGCTACTTTGGGGCCGACGGTGCGCCACCAGGTGGCCACGCCGGCGGCGAACGGGAACAGCAGCACCTGGTCGGCCTGGCTGGCCGCCTTGCCCAAGGCGCGTTCGTCGGGCTGGCCGACGTTGATCCACTCCAGAATCCGGCCGGTGTAGTCGGCGATCCGCAAGTCCGGTACGCCAGGGGTGGACAGGCCCGCCCCGAACGCCAGCTCACCGTCGACGTCGCTGAGTCGGTGAGCGCGCAGCCCAAACGCCAACAATCGCACCACCATCCGCTCATCGGTCTCACTGGGATGACGGGCCACGGTCAGCGTGTGATCGGCGTAGTAACCGTGATCGACATCGGAGACGCCAAGTTCGACTTTGAATACTGTTGCAGAAAGGGCCACGTCATAGTGTCCACCCGGGTGGTGTACGCCGAGCAGTCGGGGCGCTTTGAGTGGTTAGGCCGCCGTGCCAGCCGTCTGGTGCTGCGCGCCATACTCAGACGCGAACCGCGCACACACTGAGTGCCCACCTCGGCGAACTTGCCTCAAGCAGCTGTCGGCGGCGGCATCGATTCATCTGATGCATCATGCAGGAGTTTACTTAACATAATGTCGATTATCGGCGTTAGATGCACTTGGGACGATCAAGCCCGGAAGTGGCCAAACGAGCCAGATTCGGTGTCGACTGGCGATTACCCGTAGGCCGGTCGAGGAGCTTCGTGCGCGGAAGAGCAAACGATCACTACACACGCATGCTCATGTCCCACCGACAGCGGGCATGAAAGCTGTTGGGAACCGACGGCGCCTATGTTGACCCAGAAATCGTCGAATATGCCTCTGGCGCCTAACAGTTCGCGAATTCGAAGGTCCAGCCACCCTAGGTCAATACGTCACTGTGACGTTTCGACCTAGGCGAACCGGTCGGTGGAATGGTCCGGCAGACAAGGCAATACGCAACATCTGCGCGATGCCGGGCCGGGATGACCCTTTTGGCCCCGAGGCCGGCTTACGCATTCGCACGGGCATCCGCTACGCGTGCGTGCGAGTCGCAGTGAACGAGTGCACGGGCGACGGCCGACCGGCTTGGGACGATTCGAGCCACGCCGACAGTGCCACACTGCCCCAGTCGGTCGGACTCCCGTCTCGACGGCCAAAACATGGATAATCATCTTTATCCATGATTTCTGAGGCAGCTAAACGAAAGCTGTTGCCGGAAAACACGTTTGGAAAACTACGGATTACCCAATACGGTGCGCTGAACCGTGCCACCGATTTTGGCCTGGACCAACGCCCAACTCCGGACCTGAATACTGCGCTGTCGTCGGCAAAGACTGGCCGATCGGAGAGTATTACTCCCCCACCCTGCCCAGCACTCGCATTTTGCCTAGGGTATGCGGAACGTGCGGATGTCAGGCTTGACGAGGCCGTAAAAGAACCGAGGTGCAATCATCGACGCCGATGCTCAACGCCCGCCGCGCCAGGAGATCGACATCTCCTGGCGGCGCTCGCAGGTGAATGGGCTCGCGCCGGACACCGTTCCCGACATCCTCGTCGACGAGGACTTCGGCAACTGTGACCTGGTACTTCGCGCCGCGCGGCCGGTCCTCGACGCGGCATCCGATCACCTGGCAGACACCGGGATGGCGCTGCTGCTCACCGACGCCGAGTCGCGGATCATCGCCGGTGTCTATGGCGGAATGCAGGTGGAAAACCACATCGGCCATGCCGGCGCCGTGCGCGGATCGACCATGGCCGAGGACTCAGTTGGCACCACTGCACTCGGAACGCCCGTCGAAACCCGCAGCGCGATCGAGATCAACGGGGCCGAGCATTACCTCGATCTGTACAAACACCTGAGCTGCTACGGCCGTCCGATCGTGCACCCGACCACCCGCCGCCTGGAGGGCGTGCTGTGCATGACCGAGATCAGCCCGGCGGCGAACCCGCTGTTCCGGTCCTATGTTGGTCGCCTGGTCTCCGATATTCAGGCGCGGCTGCTCGACACTGCACGGAGTTCGCATCGCGCAATTCTCGATACGTTCCATCACGCCTGTGCTCGTCGCAGCGAGGCGGTCGTGGCTATCGGCGACGACCTACTGCTGACCAATGACATGGCGACGAATCTGCTCGATTCCTCGGATATCGGCGCACTCCGAGCCTTCGCCGCCGGGTCCGCACCGGCCACGATGTTGACCGCATCCGGGGTTTCCCTTTCGCTGTCCGGCACACGCGTGGACGGTGTGCCGCGGGCGGCCGTCTTCGTTCTCCGCCCGGAAATGACCGAGCGGCGGCGAGTTCCGCGTGGTGAGGTTGTCGACCGAACTGCGTCGGAACTCTTTGCTGCACCGTCCTTTTCGCCGGGGCAGGCGCCGGACTGCCGGTCGATCTCCATCTCGGGTGAGCCGGGAACGGGACGCACCACGTACGCGAAGCGAGCGGTGACCGGAATCCCGGTGCACGCACTGGACGCTGTTCGGTTGGCGGCAAGCGGCGACACACCCGATCTCGCGACCCGGGTCGCTGCGGCTCGTGCCGACAATGCTGCGCTCGTCATCGATGGTGTCGATCTATTGACCGATCGCGATCTCACCCTGATCCGGCGGATTGTCACCGACCGGACCGTGCCCATCGTGCTCGTTGGCGAACCAGCGGCCGATCAGCGTCCTGCAGTCGCGGCCGTGACTGCGCTTTGCGATGAGCAGGTTGATCTGCCGGCGCTGCGACACCGAACCCAACACATCGCAGCCTTGTCCGCCTTCTTTGCCGAGCAGCGACGTCCGGGAAGTACCTGTAGCGCGGCCGTGGTCGACGCGTTGATGGCACAGCACTGGCCCGCCAACCTCAGCGAGTTCCGCCGCGTTCTCGAGCGCGCCGGCGAATCCGTGGACGCACGGGGTTCGGTCGGCCGGATCGAGCTGGACGATCTGCCGGAGCCGTATCGCCGATCGTCGAAAGCGTCGACTCTCTCGATTCGGGAACGCACCGAGCGACAAGCGATAGTCGACGCCTTGGCCGCATGCCGCGGCAACAAGGTGCACGCCGCCACGCATCTCGGCATCAGCCGGAGCACGTTGTACGCGCGAATCCGCGCCCTCGATATCGACACCTGATCGGAGTCGACGTTCGTCCAGTCCGCGGGCCAGTTGAGGTGTACAAATCTCGGACAGTTGGTACTCCCCTCTCGGTGTGACGATGACCCGAGCAGGCCACAGAAGTGATGGCCGTCACGTCGTCGAGAGATCGAGGTTCCATGACAACCGCACCCATTTCCACCCTCGCCGCCGGTGAGGTACGCACCCACGACCGGCTGTTCATCGGTGGGCGATGGATCCAGCCGCACGGCGGGGCCCGCATCGAGGTCGTCTCACCGAACACCGAGGAGATCCTCGGCACTGTGCCCGACGGTTCGCTGGCCGACGTTGATGCCGCGGTCGCCGCCGCCCGTGCCGCGTTCGACAACTCGTCGGTGTGGTCCGGACTCGAGCCCGCTGTTCGGGCGGGACATTTGCGGCGATTCGCCGACGAGATCGACGTGCGGAAGGACGAGCTCGCCGGTCTCGTCTCCGCACAGAACGGCATGCCGATCGCGGTCGCCGGACAGCTCGAGGCGGTCTACCCGTCGACGCTGCTGCGTTACTACGCGGATCTGATCGAGAACCAAGCAGAGGATGTCCGGCAGGGCATGTTCGGTGGATTGGTCGAGGTCCGCCGCGATCCGATCGGCGTTGTCGGCGCGATCGTGCCGTGGAACTTCCCGCAGACCCTTGCCGCGTTCAAGTTCGCTCCGGCGCTCGCCGCGGGCTGCACGCTCGTAATCAAGCCGTCTCCGGAGACGGTGCTCGACTCCTTCGTGTTGGCCGAGGCCGCGGAGGCTGCCGGCCTGCCCGCCGGCGTGATCAACATCGTTCCGGGCGGCCGCGAGGCCGGCGCGCACCTGGTCGCACATCCGGGAGTCGACAAGGTGGCATTCACCGGATCGACGCCAGCGGGCATCGCCATCGCCGAGACCTGCGGCCGACTGCTTCGACCCGTGACCTTGGAGCTCGGCGGAAAGTCGGCCACCATCGTTCTGGACGACGCCGAACTCGACCTCGCCACGATCGGCAACGAACTGTTCGTCGCCACACTCGCGAACAATGGTCAGACCTGTTTCCTAGGGACTCGGGTGCTGGCGCCGCGCGCCCGGTACGGCGAGGTCGTCGACGTCCTCACCGCTTTCGCCGAATCCATGGCGATCGGCGATTCCCGCGACCCGGGCACCCAGATCGGTCCGATGGCCACCGCCCGGCATCGCGAGCGGGTGGAGGGCTACATCGCCGCCGGGCGCAGCGAGGGTGGCCGGATCACCACGGGCGGCGGGCGACCCGCCGATCAGGACCGCGGTTGGTTCGTGCAGCCGACCGTGTTCGCCGACGTCGACAACAAGGTCACGATCGCGCGCGAAGAAATCTTCGGGCCGGTGCTCTCGGTCATCGCTTACGACGGTGACGACGATGCGGTGGCGATCGCGAACGATTCCGATTTCGGCCTCGGCGGAACGGTGTGGAGCAGCGACCCCGATCGTGCACGGGCCGTTGCGAGCCGCGTGAAGACCGGAACGATCGGCATCAACCGCTACATCCCCGACCCGATCGCGCCGTTCGGCGGCATCAAGCAGAGCGGCATGGGGCGCGAGCTCGGCCCCGAGGGCCTGGCCGCCTACCAAAACATCAAATCCATCTACCGCTGAGGTGATGGCAGGTCATCAACCCTTCACCGGTCCCCGTCCGGTGGTCGAAGAAAAGGAAGCACCATGAAAACCAAGGCAGCTGTTCTGCTCGAAGTGGGAAAGCCGTTCGAACTGATGGAACTCGACCTCGACGGCCCCAAGGATGGCGAGGTCCTGATCAAATACACCGCGGCCGGCTTGTGTCATTCCGACCTGCACCTGACCGATGGTGACCTGCCTCCGCGATTCCCGATGGTCGGCGGCCACGAGGGCTCCGGGATCATCGAAGAGGTCGGCCCGGGCGTAACCAAGGTGAAGCCCGGCGACCACGTTGTGTGCAGCTTCATCCCGAACTGCGGCACCTGCCGGTACTGCTCCACCGGTCGACAGTCGTTGTGTGACATGGGCGCGACGATCCTGGAAGGGTCCCTGCCGGACGGCACCTTCCGTTTCCACGGTGGCGGCCAGGACTTCGGCGGCATGTGCATGCTCGGCACGTTCTCGCAGCGGTCGACGATCTCCCAGCATTCGGTGGTCAAGGTCGACGACTGGCTGCCGCTCGAGAAGGCGGTGTTGGTCGGATGCGGTGTCCCCACAGGCTGGGGTTCGGCGGTCTACACGGGCAATGTCCGCGCCGGTGACACCGTGGTCATCTACGGCATCGGCGGTATCGGCATCAACTCGGTGCAGGGTGCCATCCACGCCGGAGCACTGTGGGAACAGTCGACGAGGACGTTGTCTCGGCCGCCATCGGCGCGCTCGGCAAGGGCGGTACCGCGGTCATCACCGGGCTCGCCAGCCCGGAGAAGTTCACTGTGCACTGGCCCGGCATCGACCTCACGCTCAACGAGAAGTCGATCAAGGGAAGCCTGTTCGGTTCCGCCAACCCGCAGTACGACATCGTGCGCTTGCTGCGCCTGTACGACGCGGGGCAGCTCAAGCTCGACGAGTTGGTCACCAACACCTACACGCTCGAGCAGGTGAACGAGGGATACCAGGATCTGCGTGACGGCAAGAACATCCGTGGCGTGATCCTGCACGAGGATTGATCCACCAAGACCCGGGCCGGGTGCGACGAGATCCGTCGTACCCGGCCCGTTCCAATTCGGGATGTCGGAGCCGCCGCCATCCACGCGCATTTTTCGGGAGAATCGTCGCCATGAGCGAACACGACGATTGGAACACTCAAATCATCAACGAGTTTCGGGCAAACGAAGGCCGTGTCGGCGGCCCGTTCGAGGGCGCCCCGATGGTCCTGCTTCACCACCGAGGCCGCAAGAGCGGACGTGAGTTGCTGACTCCACTGATGTATCTCCCCGACGAGGAGGTCCCCGGCACCATCTACGTTTTCGCCTCGAAGGCCGGCGCGCCAACCCACCCGGACTGGTATTACAACCTCACCACTGCCGGATCCAGCGATGTCGAAGTCGGCACCGATACCTACCGCGTCACCGTCGAGGAAGTAACCGGCGAGCAACGTGATCGCATCTACCGTGAGCAGTCGAGCCGCTACCCCGGCTTCGCCGACTATGTCCGCAAAACCGAAGGCATTCGCACCATCCCGGTGCTGGCCCTGCATCGCGCCTGATCCGAGGACCCTGGTCGGATTAGGGTGCGTACTTGCCGCCCATCCGCCGCACATTTCCTGCTGCGCCGCGCAACCTTTTGCATCCCCAAGCGTGTGCGAACGAACAGGAAGTGTGCGGCGAGGGGATGGTCAGCGGGCTACGAGTGCGATGTCGGAGGGATGCGTCGCGAGCGGCGTGACCTTGATGTCCATATACGCGAACAACGGGAGGCTGGACAGAATGGTGTGCAGCTCGTCGTTCGAATCGACGTCGAAGATCGAGTAGTTCGAGTACTCGCCGACGATTCGCCAGATGTGCGGCCATTTTCCGGCCTTCTGCAGATCCTGTGAGTACGCCTTCTCCCGCGCGACGATCTCGGCCCGGGTGTCCGGATCGAGATCGTGCGGGATGCGGACATCCATCCGTACGTGAAACAGCATTGCTCAGCTCTGCTCGGGGTCGAGCACGAAGTTGTACTGGATCGCGTAGCCGCCCTCGGCACGCGCCTGCGGGTCGAGGATCAGCTCAGGCTTGACGGCGTCGGCAACATCGTCGTCGTTGTGCTCGTCACCCGGGAAATACAGCTGCGCGGTAAGCAATTCGTGGCCAGGCGCGGACACCTTCACGTGCAGGTGCGCGGGACGCCACGGGTGCCAGCCGGCCGCGGAGATGAGCTTGCCGCACGAGCCGTCGGTCGGGATCTGGTAGGGCGCCGGGCGGATCGTGGTGATCTGGAACTTGCCATCCGCACCGGTGGAGAAGGTGCCGCGGAGATTCCACTCGGGGATTCCGGGCGCGAACTGCGCGTAGAAGCCGTCGGCGTCGGCATGCCAGAGTTCGACCTTGCCCTGCAGCGGCGTGCCGTCGGTCGAGGTGATCACGCCATCCCAGACCAGCGCATCGCCGGACTCGTTGTCCCGCATGGGGATGGTGCCCTGCGCGCCCTGCTCCGGAGCATCGGGAACGTAGTACGGACCTTCGATGGTGCCCTTGTTGCCCTCGCGGTGGGAGGTGTTGACCTCCTCGACGACATGCTCGACCCACACGTCGAGGAACAGCGGCCATTCGCCGTCCTGCCCGACCTGGATCAGCCACGCCTTGAGGGCGTTGTACTCGTCGTAAGTGACATTGTGGTCGCGAACGGTCTTGTGCACTGCGGCAAGAACCTCTCGTGCGAGCGTGTTCACCCGCTCTGGTGCAGTGTCCTTGACCGCCGCGAACGGCGACTTGTCGGCCTGGAATCGTTCGGTCGCGGATGCGCCGGACGCGGCAGCGGAGGCGGTCTCGGTGGGATGCTCGACGGTGGTCATTGGTGCAACTCCTTGTATCTTTCTTCCCCGCCAGGCTGGTGCGAGGTAAGTCGGTTGGTGGGTTATCGGTCGATTCGGTAGCGGGACAGCGCATCCGGATCGAGCTCGATGCCGATGCCTGGTCCGGGCCCCCGGTGCAGGTATCCATCGCGAATCTGCAACGGCTCGGCGAGCAGGTCGTCTTGCATGTCGAGGAAGTTCGACAGCTCGCCTGCGTAGCGGGACGTTCGGGCATATGCGGTGCCGAACGCGAGCGAGCAGGCCGTGCCGATCTGGCCATCGATCTGATTGCCCATCACAATTTCCACACCGAGTCCCTCGGCGAGGTGGTGCACCCGCTGGGAGGCGGTGAAGCCGGTTCGGGCGGTCTTGATGCTGATCGCGGTCGCCGCTTTCGCCAGCAGCTCGCGCGTGACGTCGGCAGCAGTGGGAACCGATTCGTCTGCGATGAAGGGGATGTCGAGTTGCTCGACGAGCCAACGCCGTCCGAGCACGTCATCGGCCGGGCATAGCTCCTCGGCGAACATCAGGTCGAGGTCTGCCATTTCGGCCATCGCTCGGGCCGACTCTGCCGGACTCCAGCCGCGGTTGCCGTCGACGTAGAGGTCAACGGTGTCGCCGAAGCGTTCCCGCAGCGCGCGGACCACCGCGGTGTCGAGGCCCACGGGCCGGCGTCCGACCTTCACCTTGAAGGTGCTGATGCCGTACGTGTCGAGCATGCGTTCGGCTTCGGCGACCATCGTGGCCGGCTCGTCGAAGCCGAGCATGTGGCTGACCTTCATCCGGTCGGTGTAGCCGCCGAGCAGATCGGACACCGGGAGACCGAGCGTACGCCCGAGTGCATCCCAGATGGCCATGTCCACAGCGGATTTCGCGGCGGGATTGCCGATCGTGCGGCCCATCCGCTCCCCCGCGACCTCACGCTCGAGCAGCGTGAGCCCGACAAGTACGGGAGCGAAAACGTCCTCGATCACCGCGACGATGCCGCGTTGGGTCTCGCCGTAGGTGAAGGGCCTCGGCGGCGCCTCGGCCATACCGACGATTCCGTCGTCGGTATGGACTCGGACAAGCACGTGCGAGGCGACGTGTACTTCGCCCGAGGCGAACTTCAGCGGTTTGCGGTACGGAATGGCGAATGGGATCGCCTCGATCTGGGTGATCTTCACAGCAGCCCTCCGGCGGTGAATGAGTCGTCGGCAGTGGCGGTCTGCGCGAGCGATGACGCAGCAAAGGTGGCGTCGAGAACAGAAACGACGGCGTCGACGACCGGGTTGTCGTCCTCCGCTCGCCGGGCCAGGGCAAGTTCGATCGTTCCGGCGTCGGCCAGATCACGAATAACCATGCCTTGCAAGGGAAGTGAGCGAACCGATGACGGGACCACCGCAACGCCGAGGCCAGCGGTGACGAGCGCGAGCAGGACTGCCGTGCCCGGCGCCTCGTGCTCGCGCTGTGGGACGAAACCCGCTTGGCGGCAACTCCGCAACACGGCGTCGTTGACTGCGGATTCGCGGCTGCCGTACATGACGAAAGGTTCGTTGCGCAGGTCTGCGATCGACACGACCGGCTCCACAGCCAGGCGGTGATCGGCGGCGACGACCAGCGCGAGCGTCTCCTCCTCGAACGTGCGTACATCGATGTCGTTACCGACGGCCGGCGGGCGCAGCAGCCCGAGATCGATGGTGCCGCCGCGGAGGGCGTCGCACTGCGCGGGCGTGAGCATGTCGGCCTCGATGTGCAGCGCGACGCCCGGCAGCTCCCGCTTCACGGCGCGAGCGATGGTTGGCAGGTGGGAGAAGGCCGCGGTGCCGGTCAGTCCGACGCGGACCAGGCCGCTGCGTCCGGCCGCGATGCGCCGCACACCGTGCACGGCGTTGTCGACGCCGGCCAGGATCCGCTGGGCCTCCCCGTACAGGTACTCACCGGCGACGGTCAGCGCGACCCGCCGGGTGCTGCGGGTGAACAGCGAGACATCGAGCTCGGACTCGAGCTGACGGATCGCATACGACAAGGCGGGCTGGGCAACGTGCAGTTGCGCCGCGGCCTGGCCGAAATGACAGGTCTCGGCGACCGCTGCGAAGTAGCGAAGGTGACGTATCTCCATGACTCTCCGTCTGCCCCGGCCTTGTCGATCCGGGATCTATCAGGGAGGACCGGTATGTGACCGGTACCACGTACGTCCAACGGTACGAGCCGCACCGATACACAACAAGGACAGAGTTTCGATCTATTGATAAAGACCATCGATTAATAAATGCCTAGTCCAGGACTAGCAATCACCCTCGTGTGACCCCGGCCACTTCCTGCGAGTGTTGCGGAAACCAGCTCACCGGAGGTTTCGACATGACTGCAACCGTTCCCTCGGTTCCACTACCCACCCACCTCGGACACGTCGCGTCTGTGCTGTCCGACGCGGTTATCGACGATCGCGACGCCGGCATCTACCGGGCCAACCGCCGCATCTTCACCGACGACGAGATTTTCGAGCTGGAGATGAAGCACATCTTCGAGGGCAATTGGCTGTACCTGGCGCACGAGAGCCAGCTCCCCAACCCAGGCGATTACTTCACCACCTACATGGGCCGCCAGCCAGTCGTGATCACACGCGACAAGGACGGCGAGCTGCACTGTCTGATCAACGCGTGTGCGCACCGCGGCGCGATGATCTGCCGCCGCAAGACCGACAACCGGACCACACTGACCTGCCCGTTCCACGGCTGGACGTTCCGCAACGACGGAACCCTGCTGAAGGTCAAGGACCCCGAGGGCGCCGGCTACCCCGAGACCTTCAATCAGGCCGGCTCGCACAACATGACCAAGGTCGCGAAGTTCGAGAGCTACCGCGGATTCCTGTTCGCCAGTCTCAACCCCGATGTCGTCGAGCTTGCCGAGCACCTCGGTGACACCACCACGGTCATCGACATGCTCGTCGACCAATCCCCCGACGGCCTCGAGGTGTTGCGCGGATCGTCTACCTATACCTACGACGGGAACTGGAAGGTCCAGGCAGAAAACGGCGCTGATGGCTACCACGTCACCGCCACCCACTGGAACTACGCAGCGACGACCTCGCGGCGCAGCACGGGCGAGTCGAAGAACGAAACGAAGGCGCTCGACGCCGGTGGCTGGGGCAAGTCGGGCGGTGGCTACTGGTCCTACCCCAATGGCCACCTGTGCCTGTGGACCTGGGCGGCCAACCCACAAGACCGCCCGATCTGGGACAAGATGGACGAGCTCAAGGAGCGCTTCGGCGACGCCAAGGGTGAGTTCATGGTCAAGGGCTCCCGCAACCTCTGCCTGTACCCGAACGTCTATCTGATGGACCAGTTCTCGACGCAGATCCGGCACTTCCGGCCGATCGCGCCGGACAAGACCGAGGTCACCATCTATTGCATCGCCCCCAAGGGCGAGAGCGACGCCGCACGCGCGCACCGGATCCGGCAGTACGAGGACTTCTTCAATGCCTCGGGCATGGCTACCCCGGACGACCTGGAGGAATTCCGGTCCTGCCAGTTGACCTTCCAGGCGAGTGCCGCGCCATGGAACGACATGAGCCGCGGGGCTCAGCATTGGCTTACGGGCCCCGACGACGTTGCCGAATCGCTTGGCATGACCGGTGTCGTCTCCGCAGGTGTCAAGAACGAGGACGAGGGCCTGTACCCCGTCCAGCACGGCTTCTGGCTCGACACGATGCAGCGTGCGCTCAAGGCAGAAGAGTCCGCCGCCGAATCCTGCAACCACCCGGCAGGGAGCTGACCGATGACAAACACCCAGCCCGTCGACATCGACACGACCGCCGGCTCGAAACTGATCACTCAGAACGCTATCGAGCAGTTCCTCTATCGCGAGGCTCGCCTGCTCGACGACCGCGAATTCGAGAAGTGGCTCGAGTGCTACGCCGATGACGTCGTCTACTGGATGCCGGCTTGGGACGATTCCGATCGCCTTGTCGAGAATCCGCAGCGCGATATCTCGCTGATCTACTACGCGAACAAGGGCGGCCTCGAGGACCGGGTGTTCCGCATCCGGACCGAGCGTTCGTCGGCGACATCGCTGCCGGAACCGCGCACGAGCCACAACATCGGCAACGTCGAGGTGATCGAGCGGCGCGGCGATATCGTCGACGTCCGATTCAACTGGCACACAATGTATTTCCGCTATAAGACGATCGATCCGTATTACGGAACGTCGTTCTACACGATCGACTTCTCCGGCGATGCTCCGCTCATCCGACGCAAGACCGTCGTGTTGAAGAACGACTACATCCACCACGTGGTGGACGTCTACCACTTCTGAGGTTGCCATGACTGCCACCACCGAGCGTCCCGCCTCGACCGGCGATCCGGTCGCCGAGGTCACGACCCACAAGGTCGCCCTGAGCTTCGAGGACGGCGTCACCCGCTTCATCAACTGCCGCACTGACCAGACCGTCGCTGACGCCTCGTATCGGCAGCGCATCAACATCCCGCTCGATTGCCGCGACGGCGCGTGCGGAACGTGCAAGGCGCTCTGCGAATCCGGCGATTATGACGGTGGAACGTATATCGAGGCTGCCCTGTCCGAGGCGGAGGCGTCCGAGGGGTACGCCTTGCCGTGTTCGATGAAGCCGAAGTCCGATCTCGTGCTGCAGATCCAGGCGACGTCCGATATCGCGAAGACGCAGGCCGCCACCTTCACCGGGGAGCTCGTCGAGCTGGATCGGCTGTCGGAATCGACCGTGCGGGTGGCCATCGACATCTCCAATCGCGCCGAACTGGCCTTTCTGCCAGGGCAATACGTGAATATCGAAGTGCCGGGCACGGACAACGGCGAGGGTAAGCCCCTGACGAGGTCCTACTCGTTCTCCAACGGCCCCGACGAGGACCGGCTCACCTTCCTGATGAAGTTGAGCCCGGGCGGTGCGATGTCGACGTACCTCACTGAGCGCGCTCGCGTGGGTGACGATCTCACCTTCACCGGCCCGCACGGATCGTTCTTCCTGCGCGAGGCCGCGCGGCCGATCCTCATGCTCGCCGGCGGTACCGGCCTCGCGCCCATCCTCGCGATGCTGCGAACCCTGCGCGCGGGGAGCAGCACCCGCAAGGTTCATCTCGTCTACGGGGTGTCGTCCGATATCGACCTCGTTGCGGTCGATGAGATCGAGCGCCTCGCAGCCGATCTGCCCGGTCTCACCTGGGACTACTGCGTCTCCGATCCGGCAAGCGCCGCACGAAACAAGGGATATGTCACCGGTCTGATCGGACCCGAGCACCTCTACGCCGGCGACGTGGCGGTCTACCTGTGCGGTCCCCCACCGATGGTCGAGGCGGTTCGCACCCATCTCGCCGATGCCGGGACCGAACCGACCGGCTTCTACTACGAGAAGTTCGCATTGGCGGTTGCTGTGACCGCCGATCGGGATACTGCGCCGTCGCCCGAGCCCGCGGTGGCAGTCGCGCCGGTGCCCGCCGCGCCGGTGGAGGACCTGGCTCTCGCTCGCGATGCCCGTTCCATCGCGGATCAGGTCGTCCTGCCGCGCCGCGAGATCGACAATTGGAGCGGCCCTGTTCCAACGCCGGGTGCCGACGATTCGCGACTCCTGATCGGCGGACAGCAGGTCTGGTCGGCGAATCCCGCCGCGGCAGCAAAGCTCGATGCCGACGACGGCGCACTCATTCCCGGATCATCGCGATCTCTCGCCGGGCAGACGGTATTCGAAGAGCGACCGGTGACTCCCCTGGTCGCCAGCCCGGCGGCTGTCGAGACCGCGCGACCACCAACCGAATCGGCCTCGAGCATCGGAACAACGATCGGCTCGGACGGCTACGAGATCGGCGAGGAGCATCCCGCCGTCCATGAATCCGACGCGATCTTCGAGGCACGCGCCGCACTCGAGCTCGGCGCACTGGAACTCACGTTCGGACGCATGTCGAGTCGACAGTTGGCCGGGTATCGCCTGCTCGCGGACGCGACACTCCAGTATGTGTCGGGCGATTCATTCGTCGACGCCACGCAGTACACCGAGACCAACGCCGATTTCCACGACTACCTCTTCGCGCAGACCGGAAATGCACATCTGCTCGAGGCGTACACGGCACTCGGAGTGAAGGGCCGGATGAGCGAGGTGTTGCGCAATGCGACCTGGTGCCATCCGCTGTGCGCGCGCGATCATGTCGACATCGTCGCCGCCTTCGAATCCGGTGACCGAGAGGCCGCGCGCAGTCTGATTGCCGCACATGCGGAACGCTCGAAGCAGACCATGCGCCGCGCGATGGCCGACGAAATCGCCTCCCACCGTCCGCGGTTCATCACACCGGGCCGGTTCGCAGGCAAGGTCGTCGTGGTGACGGGAGCGGCACAGGGTATCGGCGCCCAGACCGCACGCCGGATCGCCGCCGAGGGCGGACGGATGGTGCTCGTCGACCGCTCGGAACTGGTGAAGGAACTCGCTGACGAACTGCGTCCGAACGGGGACGTGCTCGCAGTCACGGCGAACCTCGAGCAACATGAGGGCGCCGAATCTGTGGCACACCAATCAATGTCGAAGTTCGGACGGGTCGATGTGCTGATCAACAACGTGGGCGGCGCGATCAATTTCAAGCCGTTCATCGAGTTCACCGAGGCAGAGATCCGCGCCGAAATCGACCGGTCGCTCATGACGACGCTGTACTCGTGCCGCGCGGTCCTACCCGGCATGGTGGAACGCGGCGACGGCGTCATCGTGAATGTGTCCTCGGTGGCCACCCGCGGCATCCACCGCATGCCTTATTCCGCCGCCAAGGGCGGGATCAACGCCATCACGGCATCGCTCGCCCTGGAGTACGCCGAGAAGGGCATCCGGGTGGTTGCGACGTCACCTGGCGGCACCGAGGCGCCGGCCCGGCGAATCTCGCGCGGGACCCCGGAGCCGCGAACCGAGGAAGAACGCGGCTGGTTCCAGGCCCACATCGACCAGACCATCGCGTCGTCGCCGATGAAGCGGTACGGCACCCTCGACGAACAGGCTGCGGCGATCTGCTTTCTGGCTTCGGAGGAGGCCTCCTATATCACCGGGACCGTGCTACCCGTGGCGGGCGGCGATCTGGGGTGACCGCCACAAGGGCGCGCCTACCATCGACTTGTGATCCGCGTGGACGAGTGCGTCGGTCGCGAGGGCGAGCTGAAGGAACTGTCCGCCCTCGTGGAGGCCGTCGCGGAACACGGCGTTCAGGTCGCCGCGGTCACGGGTGAATTCGGAATCGGCAAGTCGACCCTGGCCCGCCGCCTGGTGGATGAGCACCGGAATCGATACGGCGCCGAGCGGGTGCTCTGGGCGCAGGCCGCTCCATGGGAGACCGATTGTGTCGGCGCAGTGCTGAGCCAGTTGCTGCAACGCGGTACCGCGCGACCGGAAACCATCATCGACGATCTCGCCGGCCGATGGTCCGGCGACGTTCCCCTGCTCATTGTGATCGATGACGCCCACTGCGCCGACCTCGAGTCGATGCACGCGATCTCCGGTGCGCTTTCTCGGCACCGTACGGCCAGGGTTGCGCTGATTCTGTGTGCGCCCGCGGGCGAGGTCCCCGGCATAGTCGGCCCGCTATCCGAGTTGCGGCTCGTGGGAATCGACGCCGCGGCGATCGGGCATTTGGCACGGCAGCGAAATATGCTGCTGCATCCGTCGATGGCCGACAGATTGCATCACCACACCGCGGGCAATCCGCGCGCGGCGATCGCATTGCTCGATGAGGCTCCCAGTGAGCTGTGGTCGCGCCAGGATGCCGATCTGCCGGCGCCCGGCTTCGTCCGCGACGCTGTTCGTGCCCGGCTGGAGGCGTGTTCACCAGCGGGTCGGGCGCTGATCGAGGCGATAGCCATTCTCGGCGCAGACGAAGCACTGTCCGTCGCAGTCGAATTGGCGGCGGTGGAGGATGAGTTCAAGGCCGCCGACGATGCGATTGCCACGAACATGGTCGACACCCCAACCGATCTCGAACCGGGTGAAGCGCGACTGCAGCTGCGCAGCGACATGATTCGTGCCGCCGTGGTCGGGCTTATGGGGCTGCAGGCCGCTGGTTCCGCGCACCGCTCTGCGGCCGAACTCGTGACCGACCCGGTTCGGCGACTCCAGCACCTCATCGCCGCGACACCCGGTACCGATCCGGAGCTCGCCGACGAGGTGAATCTGCTCGCACAGGCCCGGGCAGCGGAGGGAGCGTGGAGCGATGCCGCTCAGCTGCTGCGGCGCGCGGCCCGACTTACGGTCGACCCGCTGGCTCGCGACGAACGACTCACCCGAGCCGTTGATGCGCTACTCGCCGCCGGCGACTGCGTGGGCGCGGGCGCGCTCGTACCGGCCATCGAGAGCCTGCGCGAAACACCGCTGCGCAATGCGACTCTCGCGTACATGGCGCTGCTGCGTGGCCGTCCCGCCGAGGCCGACGTCCGGCTGACCCGCGCCTGGGACATCGTCAATGCGTCGCGTGATCCCGAGACTGCGGCGATGATCGCGCAACGTCGCGTACTCGATGCGTTGATCCGGTGTCAGGGGCCCGAACTCGTCGACTGGGCGGATCGGGCGATTGATCTCGCTGGGCGCACATCGCCGAGCGGTGTCGAGGCCGCAGCCATCCGCGGGCTCGGGGTGGCCTGGTCCGGGCAACCGCAGCAGGCCATGCAGATCTACCGTGAACTGTCGACGACCATCCGGCACGGCGCGCAGGCCCAACGCATGACCATGGGGCGCGGCTGGCTCGAACTCGGGCTCGACGATATCGACTCCGCGCGAAGCAGTTTGGAAGCCGGAGTGTCGATGGCGAGCCTGGGTGGCTCGGGCCGTATCACGCTGTGGGCGCTCGGCTGGCTCGCCCGCGCCCATTTCCTCACCGGTGAATGGGACTCTGCCGTGCATACCGCGCGCCGAGGTCTCGACCTGGCCGCGACGAGCGGAATCGTTCTGGCCACACCGCTCTTGCAATGGACACTCGCGCAGGTGTTCTCATTGCGCGGTGACTGGGCGTCCGCCGATCGAGCGATTCGAGACACCACGGTGGGATCCACCGACTACGAAATCATGCGAATTCCGGCGCTCCTGAGCCGGGCGCAGATCGCTGAGTCGGCCGCGGATTATGCGACAGTGATCCACACCCTGTCGCCACTCATCCGGCTTGCGAAGACCACACCCGGGCTTCGTGAGCCGGGGTTCTGGCCGTGGGTGGACGTACTTGCCAATGCGCTGGTGATTCAGGGCCGGCTCGATGACGCGGACGCCTTGCTTCAGCCGCATGAGGCGACGGCCGCGGAGCGCGAACACCGCTCGGCGCGAGCACGATTGGGCTATGCGCGTGGTCGGTTGCTCGGCGCGTCCGGAGATATTGTGTCGGCGCGTCGGTCGTTCGAGGCTGCGCTCGAACTCCTCGCCGATCTGCCGACCCGCTACGACCTCGCCCGCGTCAACTTCGCCTACGGGCAAACCCTGCGCCGGGCCGGCAAACGGCGCGACGCGGACCGCGTGATCGGCACGGCACGCGATCTCTACCTGTCGCTGGGTGCTGACACCTATGTGCAGCGCTGCGAGCGGGAGCTGAAAGCCGGTGGCGTGCACCTCCCCCGGGGCCACCGCGACGAGATCGAGCTGACCCCGCAGGAGGAGGCTGTCACCGCCCTTGTCGTGCGCGGAATGTCGAACAGGGAGGTCGCGGCGGAACTGTTCATCTCGCCGAAGACCGTGCAATACCACCTGACCCGCATCTACGCGAAGCTCGGACTGCGTTCGCGTTCGGAACTCACCGCGACTCGCGGCTAGTGAATCGGTAGGCGGTCGCGCACTCGCGCGGCGGTCACGCTACGGACGTCGTCGAGCTCGACTCCAGGTGCGAGCTCGATGGCGTCGAAGCCGCCGTCGGCGATGTCGAACACTCCGAGGTCGGTGATCACGCTGTCGACCACACCGCGCCCGGTCAGCGGAAGCGAGCAGGTCTCGACGAGCTTCGGGTCGCCCTTCTTGCTGACGTGTTCCATCAGCACGATGACGGTTTTGGCGCCATTGACCAGGTCCATGGCGCCGCCGATACCCTTGACCAGCGCGCCCGGCACCATCCAGTTGGCGAGGTCGCCATTGGCTGCGACCTGCATCCCGCCGAGCACTGCCGCATTGATGTGCCCACCGCGGATCATCGCGAAGCTCTCCGACGAATCGAAGTACGAAGCGCCCGGCAGCACCGACACTGTCTGCTTGCCGGCATTGATCAGGTCGGGATCGACCTCGTCGTCGTACGGAAACGGACCGACGCCCAGAATGCCGTTTTCGGCGTGCAGCGTGATTCCGGAGTCTGCGGGCAGGTAGTCCGGGATCAGCGTCGGCAGCCCGATGCCCAGATTCACGTAATCGCCTGGGCGCAGTTCGAGCGCCGCGCGGGCGGCCATCTCGTCGCGTGTCCAGCTCATCGGTTCGCCTCCTGCAGGATCGGGGCGGACGCCGGACGCGACCGGACGGTGCGCTTTTCGATGTCCTTGTGCGCCGCTTGTGCGGGTGTCAGTTCGACGACGTGCTGCACGAACACGCCGGGAAGGTGGATGTCGTCCGGGCCGAGTTCCCCTGTGGGGACGATTTTTTTCGGCCTCGACAATGGTGATCCGACCCGACATCGCGGCCGACGGATTGAAATTGCGTGCCGCAGCATGGAAGCGGCAGTTGCCTGCGGTGTCTGCCACCGCGGCCCGGATCAGCGCGAAATCGGTGACGATGCCCTCCTCGAGGACCATGTCCCTTCCGTCGAATTGCCGGACCTCTTTCGCGGGCGAGGCGAGCGCGACCGTGCCGTCGGGGTTGTAGCGCCACGGCAGGCCGCCTTCGGCGACGACGGTGCCGACGCCGGTCGGTGTATAGGAAACCACCGATTCCGGAACCGCCCGCGCGCAAGCGTTCGGCGAGTGTGCCTTGCGGGGTGAGTTCGACGGTCAACTCGCCGGCGAGGAACTGGCGGCCGAACTCCTTGTTCTCACCGATGTAGGACGCGATGACGCGCGAGATCCGGCCGGCCTCGAGGAGCTTGCCGAGTCCGGCCCCGTCGACACCGCAGTTGTTCGACACGATCGTGAGGTCGCTTGCACCTTGCTCGAGCAGCGCGTCGATCAGGAACCACGGGATCCCGGCGAGGCCGAAGCCACCGACGGCGATACTCGCGCCGTCCGGGATGCCGGCCACCGCGATTTCCGGTGTCGCCGCGCGTTTGTCGAGGGTCATGATGCCTCCAGGTGCTCGATGAGAGCGGGGGTGATGATCTGTGGTTGCTGTGCGGGCGCGAGATGCGCCGAGTGGGGGACGACGAGCAGTCGTGCATCCCGAATGTTGTCCGCGATTTCGGCCAGTTTCGCTGGGGGTGTCGCGAGGTCGTCGCCGCCCGCGATCGCCAGCGTGGGCGCCTTGATCGAGGCGAGGTCGTCTCGTACGTCGAGCGCCGCGATGACCTCGCAGCACGCCGCGTATCCCTCGTCGGGTGTCGTGGCCACCATCTCTTCGTGCTTGCGGCGCACGCCGGGATTGCGCTCGAGGAAATCCGGGGTGAACCAACGGCTCACGACTCCCTCAGCGACAACACCCGTTCCCTGCTCCCGCACCAGCGCGGCACGCTCGGTGTACACCGACGCCGGCGGGAGCGCGGCGGCAGTACAGAGCAGGCCGAGGCGGTCGATGCGTTCGGGATTTCGTGCGGCGACGCGCATGGCGGTCATCCCGCCGAGCGACAGTCCGACGAGGTGGCACGTATCGATGTCGAGGCGGTCGAGCAGTGCGATCAGGTCATCAGCGAGATCGTCGAGTGCGTATGGACCGGCCGGAACCGGTGACGAGCCGTGTCCGCGGGTGTCGTAACGCACCACACGGAAACGCTTTTCGAGCTCGGGCACCTGGGCGTCCCACATGCGATGGTCGGACCCGAGCGAATTCGACAAAACGACGGTCGGTCCGTCAGCCCGCCCGGACACGATCGCGTGTACCTCGACCGCGCTCATCGGACTGCCTCGAAAACTGCCGCGAGACCCTGACCGCCGCCGATGCACATCGTCTCGAGTACGTATCGGGCATCGCGGCGCCGAGCCTCGTAGGCAGCAGTGGCAAGAATCCGTGCACCGGTGGCGCCGATCGGGTGGCCGAGCGAGATACCGGAACCGTTGGGATTCAACCGTTCATCGGACGCGTCGATCTTCCACTCAGCGGTGACGGCGAGAACCTGCGCGGCGAACGCCTCGTTCAATTCGATGAGGTCCATGTCGTCCAGTGTCAGCCCGGCGCGTGCCAGCGCGGACGAGGATGCGTCGACCGGACCGAGTCCCATCGTCTCGGGCGCGCACCCGGTGACGGCCCAGCTGCGCAAAGCGAGCAGCGGCTCGAGCCCGCGTCGTTCGGCCTTCGCGCGTGTAGTGACCACGCACATGGCTGCACCGTCGTTCTGTCCGGACGAATTGCCTGCGGTCACGGTCGAATCCGGATCTATGCGGCCGCGGACCGCGCGCAGTGACGCCAGGCTTTCCAGATCGGCATCGGCGCGCGGATGTTCGTCGCGGCCGACGATAACGTTCGGGCGGCCGCGTTTGCCGGGCACACCAACCGCGACGACTTCGTCGTCGAATCGCCCGGCCTCATGTGCGGCGATGGCCCTTCGATGGGACTCGACCGCGAGCCTGTCCTGATCCTCACGCGAGATCTCGTATCGGGCACGGAGGTTCTCGGCCGTCTCGATCATGCCGCCGGCGATCGGGTGGGATGCGCCGCCCGCGGTGGCCCGCCCGCGGTCGAGGCGGTCCATGAGTTCAACGCCGCCCTGGCGGATCCCGCTGCGCAGGCCGAGCGCGTAGTGCTCGACGTTCGACATGGACTCGGCACCGCCGGCAATAACGAGATCGGCTCCGCCGGTTGCGACGGACGAAGCTCCGTTGAGCACAGCTTGCAGACCGGAACCGCAGCGACGGTCGACCTGCATGCCAGGCACGCCGATACCCAGTCCGGAATCGAGGGCGGCAATGCGGCCGAGCGCGGGCGATTCACCGTTCGCGTATCCCTGGCCGAGGATGACGTCATCGACGTCGCCCTCCGACAGTCCCGTCCGGGCAATCACCTCCCGCAGCAAGCCGGTGGCGAGATCGGTGACCGGAACCGCTGCGAGCGCCCCGCCCATCCGCCCCACCGGGGTACGGAGCGGGGAGCAAATAACGATGTCGGAAGCGCTGGTCATGCAAACAACGATAGGAATCCAATCTCATACTGAGAAATACACATTTTCTCCTTATTGATATTTCACTAGTCTGAATAGATGGAGCTACGTCATCTCCGATACTTCCGGGCCGTCGCCGAGGAACTGCACTTCGGACGTGCCGCGGAGCGGCTGCACATGGCCCAGCCGCCGCTGTCGCAGCAGATCAAGCAACTCGAGGACGAGCTCGGCGTCGCACTCCTGGTCCGCTCGACGCGGCGGGTCGAACTCACCGCGGCTGGGGCGGACTATCTCGAGCGCGCGATCGCCATCCTCGATTCCGTCGACGCGGCGGGCAGGCACGCGCAGCAGATCGCCGAGGGACGGGAGGGTTCACTCGTGATCGGCTGCGTGGGATCGGCGACCTACTCCCTGCTGCCCGAACTGGTCCGTGCGCTTCGCGACGAACTCCCGGCAGTAGACATCGGCGTGCGCGGGGAGATGTCGGCGCCGGCCCAGGTTGCGGCACTGCGATCCGGTGAGATCGATCTGGGCCTGCTGCGTCCGCCGCTCGCCGCGCCGGACCTCAGCTACGACACCATCCGGCGCGATCGGTTGATTGTGGCGCTACCTGCCGGACATGCGCTCGCGGGTGCCGACGCGATCGACATCGGTGACCTGTCCGGAAGCGACTTCATCGCGCACGCCGGGGGCGGCCGGACGGTTATGAGCGGGGTGCTGCACTCGCTGTGCGCGCGCGCCAACTTCGTGCCGCGGATTCGCCATGAGGTTGAGGAGACCTCCACCCTGGTGACGCTCGTCGCGGCGGGGCTCGGAGTCGCCGTGGTTCCCGAACCGACGTCGAGCCTCGGCATCGCCGGAGTCGCCTACCGCCCGCTGTCGACGCAGCCGGCACATATCGATCTCGCGGTGGCGCGAGTGCGTGAGCGTCGCTCGCCGATAACCGAACACGCATTGCGAATCCTCGAGCGGATCGTCGCCGTGGCCCGTCGCTAGGGATATGTTGGCGGGCGGCGGTATTCGGCGAGATCACAACAGCAAGGGACACACCAGATGAGCGAACAGAGGGTCCTCGTGGCCA
>NZ_LRRB01000189.1 GCF_001646865.1 Aldersonia kunmingensis
CCGGGTTGATGCCCAGGTTCGTGTACCAGGCCAGCCGGGTGTCGATCCAGTACTGGTGCCACTCCTCGTCCTCGCCCGGCTTGACGAAGAACTCCATCTCCATCTGCTCGAACTCGCGGGTGCGGAAGATGAAGTTGCCCGGCGTGATCTCGTTGCGGAAGCTCTTGCCGATCTGGCCGATGCCGAACGGCGGCTTCTTGCGCGAGGTGGTCAGCACGTTCGCGAAGTTGACGAAGATGCCCTGCGCAGTCTCCGGGCGAAGGTAGTGCAGGCCGTCCTCGGACTCGACCGGGCCGAGGTAGGTCTTGAGCATCATGTTGAAGTCGCGCGGCTCGGTCCACTTTCCGACGGTGCCGCAGTCCGGACAAACGAGGACATCCATCGCGACGTCGTCCGGGTTGTCGAGGCCCTTCTTCTCCGCGTAGGCCTCCTGCAGGTGGTCCTGCCGGTGCCGCTTGTGGCAGTTCAGGCACTCGACGAGCGGGTCGTTGAAGACACCGACGTGGCCCGACGCGACCCACACCTGCCGCGGCAGGATGACCGACGAATCGAGTCCGACGACGTCGTCGCGGCTGGTGACCGTCGAGCGCCACCACTGCTTCTTGATGTTCTCCTTGAGCTCCACGCCCAGCGGGCCGTAATCCCAAGCCGAGCGGGTTCCGCCGTAGATCTCACCGCACGGGAAGACCAAGCCTCTGCGCTTGGCGAGATTCGCGACGGTGTCGACCTTGGACTTGGGTGCCACTTCGGGGACTCGCAATCTGGTGTGAAGTTACGGAATGGGTCCGGGCAAGCCTATCGGGCGGCGAGCGTCGCCATACGCGGCCTGGTTTGACATGCATGAACGTGCATATCAAAATGGAAGTGATTTGCAATAAGGAGGTTCGGGTGCCCACTACGGATGCCGCCCACCACTCCCTCGCTCGGTCCGCGCCGAGTCCGTTCGACCCACTGTCCGGTGCGGCGCCGATCCCGAAGGAATCGCTCCACGCCGCCGGTGACCTGCTGCGTGCGCTCGCGGCTCCGGTCCGCATCGAGATCGTGCTGCAGCTGCTGCAGTCCAGTCGATGCGTGCACGAACTCGTCGGCTCCCTGGGGGTATCGCAGCCGCTGATCAGCCAGCACCTGCGGGTGCTCAAGTCGGCCGGCGTGGTGCGCGGCGAACGGACCGGTCGCGAAGTGCTCTACGAACTCGTGGACGATCACCTCGCCCGGATCGTGCTCGACGCACTCGAACACGCCCAGGAGGGGATAGCCGATGGCACCGCGCAGCACTGAGGCCGCGCCGATCGGTGTGCGCAGCACCCGGCAGCGCAGCGCCATTTCGGCATTGCTCGATGAGATCGTCGAATTCCGTTCCGCCCAGGAGCTGCACGACGAATTGCGCCGCCGCGGCGAGAACATCGGACTCACAACGGTCTACCGGACCCTGCAGACGCTCGCCGACGCCGGCACGATCGACATGCTTCGCACCGACACCGGCGAGTCGGTGTACCGCCGCTGCTCGTCCGGGCATCACCATCACCTGGTCTGCCGCAACTGCGGTTACACCGTCGAGGTCGAGGGCCCGACCGTCGAGCAGTGGGCGCAGACGGTGGCCGACGAGCACGGGTTCGGCGATGTCAGCCACACCGTGGAGATCTTCGGTACCTGCCGGGACTGTTCCGTCGCGGGGTAGTTGACCCTCGACGCGCACGTTTTCACACGCCCGCGCACGCCCAGGCGTGCGCGCCGGCGCGCTCTGTGCGCGACGAGCTAGGCCAGCAACCCCTGCCGGCTGTCGTCCGCCCCGGCGAGCACGAGCAGCAGAAGAGTCGCGAGCGCTTCGTCATCCAGACCCGCCGCCGGACAGACGTAGCGCAGCACGACATCCGAGAGATCTTCATGATCGATCAGAATGATCGTGCCGAACTGCAGGGCAGAGTTTCGCTCGGCCACGCGCTCCGCGAGTTGTGCGTGATGCGGCCGGTCCCAAGCGAGCACCGCGGTGATCGACAGCACGTCGAGTCCTGGCGAAAGACCTACGGCGCGAAGCGAACAC
This sequence comes from Aldersonia kunmingensis, assembly GCF_001646865.1. Taxonomy (GTDB): domain Bacteria; phylum Actinomycetota; class Actinomycetes; order Mycobacteriales; family Mycobacteriaceae; genus Aldersonia; species Aldersonia kunmingensis. The sequence continues at coordinate 2,042 of NZ_LRRB01000189.1, forward strand.
AGCGCTCCCCCGTACTCGAAGGCAAGCGAATCGTCATCGTTGCGCCGCACGTCGACGAACCGCGCGAGTACGTCGGCGGCGCGGTCCTGCAGTTGTTCGGCGGTAGTCGAGCTCATCGGATGTGCCTCAGCCCTTCACGCCGCCGAAGCGGCGATCGCGTTTCGCATACTCGACACACGCGTCCCACAGGTCGCGGCGGTCGAAATCGGGAAATAGCTTGTCCTGGAACACGAATTCGGCATACGCCGATTGCCACAGCAGGAAATTGGAGGTGCGCAGCTCCCCCGAGGGACGCAGGAAGAGATCGACATCCGGCATGTCCGGCTCGTCGAGGAAACGCGCGATCGTCGCCTCGCTGATGCGTTCGGGATCGAGCTGTCCGGCCGCGACACGTCGGGCGATTTCGCGTGTGGCATCGGCGATTTCGGCGCGACCGCCGTAGTTGACGCACATTGTCAGCGTCATTGTCGTGTTGTGCTTGGTGAGTTCCTCGGCGGTCTCGAGTTCCTTGATGACGCTGCGCCACAGCCGCGGTCGCCGTCCGGCCCAACGCACGCGGACGCCCATCTCGTGCATCTCGTCGCGGCGGCGGCGAATCACGTCGCGATTGAACCCCATCAGAAAACGCACCTCGTCGGGGCTGCGCCGCCAGTTCTCAGTGGAGAACGCGTAGGCCGAGAGCCATTTGACGCCGATTTCGATGCAGCCCTCGACGGTATCCATCAGAACGGCTTCACCGCGCTCGTGACCGGCGGTGCGGGGCAGGCCGCGATCCTGGGCCCAGCGCCCGTTGCCATCCATGACGAGCGCGACATGGCGAGGCACGAATTCCGCGGGCAGGTTGGGCGCAGTAGCCCCCGACGGGTGGGGACTCGGTGGCCGGATCGGACGGGACCGGTCAGGCTGAGTCGGCAGCTCGCGGCGTCGAATCACGGCCTCCATCCTGCCCCACCGGGGTCAGGCCACCGCGCGGTACCGCTGCGACGGCGACATCGTGCGGCCGGGACCGCTCGATCAGCGGCAATGTGCGCAGCTGACGCTCGAGATGCCACTGCAGGTGCGCCGCCACCAACCCGCTCGCCTGCCTGCGGACGGTGTCCGAGGTGGTCTCGGTGTAGGCCCAGTCGCCGCGGAGCAGCGCATCCATCAGGTCGAGCACTCCCTGCGACGGAGTGACCGCGCCCGGCGGACGGCAGTGCAGACACACCGATCCCCCGGCAGCCACATGGAACGCGCGATGCGGACCGGGCTCGGCGCAGCGGGCACATTCGGTGAGCGCGGGCGCCCACCCCGCATAGCCCATGGCCCGCAACAGGAATGCGTCGAGGATCAGCTCGGACGGGCGGGAATGCTCGGCGACCGCCCGCAGGGCACCCACCGTGAGCTGGTGCAACCGCAGCGCGGGTGCGCGTTCCTCGCCGGCGAGCCGCTCGGATGTCTCGAGCACCGCACAGGCCGTGGTGTAGCGGCCATAGTCGTTCACTATGTCGGCGGCGAAGGCGTCGATGGTGAGCACCTGGGTCACGATGTCGAGATTGCGCCCGGGATAGAGCTGCACGTCGATATGGGCGAACGGTTCGAGCCGCGCGCCGAACTTCGAGCGGGTGCGGCGCACCCCCTTGGCGACCGCACGAACGAGGCCATGCTGGCGGGTGAGCAGGGTGACGATGCGATCGGCTTCGCCGAGTTTGTGCTGGCGCAACACCACCGCGTTGTCGCGGTAATAGTGCCGCATCTACTCACCTCCTCTCGCATGCCGCAGTCGAGCGAGCACAGCTCACCCATTCCACAGCAGAGTTTTCCACGTGACCCCGACAAACCCGGGCAGGCGGGGCCGCACCGGATATACTGTTCGTTCGAACGAACAGGAGAGCCATGAGCGACATCTCGACCCGCGAACTCGGCCTGCGCGAGCTTGCGACCGCCGTCCACGAGGGCACTGTCACCTCAACCGGGGCCGTCTCGGACGTCCTCGATCGGATCGAGGCCGCCCAGCCCATGCTGAACGCATTCAAGGTCGTCCGCCGCGAGGCTGCTCTGACCGAGGCCGCAGAGGCCGACCGCCGCCTCGCCGCCGGTGAGCGCCTGCCCCTGCTCGGCGTGCCGATCGCGGTCAAGGACGACACCGACCTGGCCGGATCGCCGACGGCATTCGGTTGTGCCGGTGAATTCCCGAACATCGACACCGATGGCGAGGTGGTGCGCCGACTGCGCGCGGCCGGCGCTGTGATCGTCGGCAAGACCAACTCCTGCGAGCTCGGTCAGTGGCCCTTCACCGACGGAAAAGCCTTCGGGTACACCCGCAATCCTTGGGATCGCTCTCGCACACCGGGCGGATCGTCCGGCGGTAGCGCGGCCGCCGTCTCGGCCGGGTTGGTTCCGGCGGCGCTCGGCTCCGACGGCGCCGGATCGGTCCGCATCCCTGCGGCGTGGACGAACCTGGTGGGCATCAAGCCGCAGCGCGGCCGCATCTCCACCTGGCCCCTCGCCGAGGCGTTCCACGGGATCACCGTGAACGGCACCCTGGCCCGTACGGTCGCCGACGCCGCCTGGCTGCTCGACCTCGCGGCCGGAAACCACGAGGGCGACGTGCATCAGCCCGCAACGATCGATGCCTCCGCCGCTGTGCGCCGCGACCCGGGCAGGCTGCGCATCGCCTTGTCGACGCGAATCCCCTTCATTCCCACGCCAACCCGGCTCGATCCCGAGGTACGCGCGGGTGTCGAGCGGATGGCGGCGACGCTGCGCCGACTCGGCCACACCGTGACGGTGGCCGAGGTGCCGTACAGCCCACTGCTCGGCGTCTCGTTCCTGCCCCGCGCGACCGCGGGTCTGTACGACTGGATGGAGCGGGTGCCCGATCCGGAGGCGGTCGATCCGCGCACGCGCGCCAACGCGCGGACCGGCAAGTTGCTGCACGGCGCGCCGCTGCGGCTCGCGCGCCGGCTCGAACCGTACCTGCAGCGACACACCGGCGCGATCTTCCGCGACTTCGATGTCGTGCTCGCCCCCACCACCGCCACTCCCGCACCGCTCGTCGAGGCATTGGACGGCCAAAGTGGTTGGGGTACGGATAAAGTCATCACCGCGGCGTGTCCCTATACGTGGCCGTGGAATGTGCTCGGCTGGCCGAGCGTGGACGTGCCGGCGGGCTTCACCGAGGCCGGTCTGCCGATCGGCGCGCAGCTGATGGGCAACGCCGACAGCGAGCCGCTGCTGCTGTCGCTGGCTGCACAGCTCGAGTCGGAACTGCGCTGGGACAAGGTCCGCCCGGAGCCGTGGTGGCTGCAGAGCTGAGCGTTCGCGAGCGGATTCTCGCCGCCGCCCTCCAGATCGTCGGCACCGATGGTGTTGCGGCGGTGTCGAATCGGCGCATGGCCACGGTGGCGGGAGTCTCGCTCGGCTCCATCACGTACCACTTCCCCACGCAGAACGATCTTTTGCGCGAGGCTCTGCTCGGGTTCGTCCGTGACGAGACCACTCGGCTCACCGAGCTCGCCGAGTCGTATTCCACAGCGCAGCTCACTGTTTCCGACGCGGCCGAGATCGCCGAGCGCGTGGCGAAAGACCTTGCGTTCTCGGCAGAACGAATCGCGCCGTTCGAGCTGTACATCCAGGCCGGACGCGCGGACGAACTGCGCCCCGCTGCGGCGGAGTGTTTCGCGGCCTACGACATGCTGGCAGTCCGGATTCTCGAGTCGCTCGGTATTCCCGATGCCGACACGCTCGCGCCGGCGATAGTGGCCGCGGTCACCGGGATTCAATTGCGGCGACTGGCCACTGGCTCTGCACCACAACAGCTTTCGCTCATGCTACTGCGGCTTATCGACAGCGCGCGCGGATCGGTCGGGGTTAATCCCCCGTCCGGTTGATCCCGGTCGTCACTCGTTACGGACCCGCGGTCTGTGGCTCGGCCGCCGCACCCGTGTCAGCCTGGTTGGGTGATGCCGGCAATTCGGGATTGCTCGGGACATCCGCCTGCGGCGCATCGATTGATTCGACCTGATTCGGCTCGCCCGCTGGAAGAACGGGTAGCTCCGGAATGTCTGGCGGCACGCCCGCCGGAGGCGCAGCGCCCACCCGGCCGGTGTCCTGGCCTTCGAGCCCTTGCACGGACTCCGGTTGCGTTGCCATCGTCAACTCCGGTGCCGTGTACGGCAAAAGTATCTCCTCGGTGGCTATCGGTTCAGTCGTGCTGTCCGCGGACTCGGCAACCAACTGGTCCGATCCGGCACAACCCCCGACAACGGCCGCTGCGGCAGCGGCGGCAACATAGAACGGCAACCTTCGGCTATGCGGCCGAATTCCATCGCTGGTACATCGGGACGTGCGAGCGCATCTCCGCATCGATCTGTCCTCCTGGCTGGCGAATTCCTACGCCATCCAGAATCCACCTGCGCAGAACCCTTGACACGCTAATCGGACAATTTGGTCTCGCGACGGCGGCGCCTGCTCTACCCCACGATCTGAGGCATCACCGCGGTCGCGGTATCCGCCTCGCGCGCGGGCTTACGCCGCCGCCTGACGATCGCGCGCCCACCCTGCCCCGGCGCGTTCGCCACACCGCGAGACTGCACAACCTCCGCGGGACCGTTGGTTGCCTCGAACTCGAACTCCCGCAACAAGGTTCGCAGTACGACGTTCATCTCCATGTTGGCGAATGCCGCGCCGATGCAGCGGCGCACGCCGCCGCCGAACGGGATCCAGGTGTAGTTGTCCGGGTTGGTTCCGACAAACCGATCCGGGTCGAATTCCGCCGCATTGGGGAAGTTCTTGTCCGAGGACTGCGAGAGCAGGATGCTGACGAAAATCGAGTACCCCGCGGGAATCACCCAATCCCCGACCCGCACTCGTTCCTTCACTCTGCGCGGCGCGCCATCGATGACGGGCCGGGTGCGCTGGATCTCGTAGATCGTCGCCTGCCGGTACTTGGATTCGTCGGAATCGGCCTCTGCGACGAGGCGCGCGAGCACGTCCGGGTGCCGGCGCAGGCGCTCGACGGCCCAGGCGAGTGTCGTCGCCGTCGTCTCGTGGCCCGCCGCGAGCAGCGTGAGCAGCTCGTCGGCGACATGGTCGTTCGAGATCCGCGAACCGTCGTCGTATCGGGCTCGCAACATCAGCGAGAGGACGTCCTGACGCTCTTCGAAATTCGGATCGGCCAGTGCGTCGGCGATCAGCTGCTCCACGATCTCGTCATAGCGTCGGCGGTAGCGCTCCATCCGGCCCCATGGGCTCCACGCGCCGTAGTCGCGCCGGACGAACGGCGGCACCACCGTCATCCGCGAGCCGAGAACTACGATGCGCGGCAACAGCTCTCGCAGTTCGGCGAAGGCGTCTCCTTCGGCGCCGAAGACCGCGCGCAGGATCGCATTGAGCGTGATGTGCATGAAGGATTCGAGGGTTGCGAACTCCTCGCCATCGGGCCACGACGCGATCTCGCGCAGCGTTTCCTGCTCGACGATGTCCTCGTACGCCGCCATCCGCTTGCCGTGGAACGGCGGGACCAGCAGCTTGCGTCGAGCGCGGTGCTCGGCACCGTCGAGGCTGAAGGTCGATCCCGGACCGAGAACCAGACCGAGAGCGCCGCCGAGACCGACCAGGTCGAAGTTGGTGGTGAAGATGTCCTTGACCAGGACGGGGTCGCTGATCACGACCGTCTTGCCGAGTGAGGGCAGATTCAGCACGAACTCGCTGCCGTAGCGCTTCCCCAGCAGTGCGGTGAGCCGCTGACGGGCGAGGACGAACGGAATCGCCTGTAGGACCCGAGGCACCGGCAGCGCAGGCGGTAGCCGTACCGGATCGGTCGTCGCCACTCCCATTGGGGTCCCCTCTCGCCCGAAGTGTGATCGGGGTTACGGTACGCACACGTACCGCTCCAGCGCAAGAGTCCACGCTCCTGACCCGGCGCATTCGGACGGACCCGGCAAGCGCGCCGGACGCATAGGATTCTCGCCACGGCGGAAGGTGGAAGTTGACAGCGGCGAACCCCAAGCACAGTGACGGTGACCAGAGCGTCGCCGACAGCACGTCCGGGTTCCGACACCGCCTGCTCGACGCGCTGGCCGCTGTGATCGCCGACAAGGGGTACACCAACACCACGGTCGCCGACATCGTCCGCCAGGCGCGCACCTCGCGGCGCACGTTCTACGAGTACTTCGCCGACCGGCAGTCCTGCCTCATCGCCCTGCTCACCGACACCAACGCCGCGAATATCCGTGCGATCGGAGGCGCAGTCGACGGACGCGCGCCATGGCAGACGCAGGTCACTCAGGCGGTGCTCGCCTGGATCGACCGCACCGACGCCACGCCCACCCTGACGCTGACGTGGATCCGGGACGCGCCGGCGCTCGGCGCATCCGCGCGCGAACTGCACTGGGCCGCGATGGACGCCTTCGTCGACCTGGTCCAGGCACTCGGCGAGGGCGAAGTTCTCCGCGAATCGGGGGTCGGCCCGATATCTCGGCAACGCGCAATCCTGCTGCTCGGCGGCCTACGCGAACTCACCGCGTATGCGCTGGAGAACGGCACATCGGCGCGCGATATCTCCGACGAGGCGGTCGCCGCGGCGGTCGCACTGCTCGCACCGCGCCGCTGACCCCAGGTCGGGGTTAGAAGCCGAGCCGCCCCAGCTGTTTCGGGTCGCGCTGCCAGTCCTTCGCGACCTTGACGTGCAGGTCGAGATAGATCCTGGTGCCGAGTAAGTGCTCGATCTGCTTGCGCGCGTTCGTGCCCACCTCGCGGAGCCGGGAACCGCCCTTGCCGATGACGATCGCCTTCTGGCTCGGCCGTTCGACGTAGAGCAGGGCGTGCACGTCGAGCATGTCGTCGCGCCCCTCGCGCGGCAGCACCTCCTCGATCACCACCGCGAGCGAGTGCGGCAGTTCGTCACGCACCCCCTCGAGTGCGGCCTCCCGGATGAGCTCCGCCATGAGCGTTTCCTCGGGCTCATCGGTCAGCTCGCCGTCCGGGTAAAACGCCGGACCCTCCGGCATATTCGAGGACAGGACGTCGACGAGGGTTTCCAGGTTCTCCGCTGACGTCGCCGACACTGGAACGACGTCGGTGTCACCGCCGAGCAGCTGCGACACCGCGAGCAACTGTTCGACCACGCGCTGCTTGCCGACCTTGTCGATCTTCGTCACCAGGCCAATGAACTTCGTCTTCGGCGCGACCGTGCGCACCTGTTCCAGGATCCAGCGGTCGCCGGGGCCGATTCGCTCGTCCGCCGGGAAGCACTGAGCGATGACGTCGACCTCGGAATACGTATCGCGCACAAGGTCGTTCAGCCGCTGCCCGAGCAGAGTCCGCGGCCGGTGCAATCCGGGGGTGTCGACCAGGATGAGCTGAGTATGCGGGCGGTGCACGATGCCGCGGATGGTGTGACGGGTGGTCTGCGGCCGCGACGACGTGATCGCGATCTTGCTGCCCACCAGCGCATTCGTGAGCGTCGACTTGCCGGTGTTCGGACGCCCGACGAAACAGACGAAGCCGGAACGGAATTCGGCGTTCTTATCGCGATTAGCCATTGTGCACCGCCAGCACCGCGCCGTCGCGGCCGGTCACGACAACCCGCGCCCCTGCGGACACCTCGCGCACCGCGGTGACACCCGCGTCGCCGGCGTCTCCGCCGAGCAGCACGGCCGCCTCGAATCCCTCCGCGCCACTCGACAGCGCCGCGGCCACAGCGGCCTGCAGCGCGGTCAGGCGCAGTGACGACAGGTCCACCTGCCCGGCAGCGTAGGTGCGTCCGTCGGAATCGCGAACGGCTGCACCCTGGTCGGTACCAGCGCGGGCCATGGCACCGCGTGCGAGCACCACCAGCTTGTCGTCTTCGGCATCGAGTTCACTCATGTCGAGCGCCGTCCTTCTCTTCGTCGTGTGCGGAAGCTGAGCGTGCCGAGCGTCCGTTGCGTGCAACCGGTTCGGAAGAGTCGCGCTCCTCCTCGGCCCGGCTGACCAGGATGGTGTGTACGCGTGTGCGGCCCTTGCTGTCCGCGCCGCCCTCTCCGCGCAGCAGCAGGCCGTGACTGACAACGTGCGCCCCGGGCAACGGAACGCGGCCGAGCGTGTGGGCGAGCAGGCCGCCGACCGTGTCGACGTCCTCCTCCTCGATCTCGATATCGAACAGCTCGCCGATATCCTCGATCGACACTCGTGCCGACACCCGAAACTCCCCGTCCCCCAACTCTTCCACCGGGGGTTTTTCGTCGGTGTCGTATTCGTCGGCGATCTCCCCGACGATCTCCTCGAGAATGTCCTCGATGGTCACCAGGCCGGCGATACCGCCGTACTCGTCCACGAGGATCGCCATGTGGTTGCGGTCGCGCTGCATCTCGGCGAGGAGGCTGTCGAGCGGCTTGGAGTCCGGCACGAACACCGCCGGGCGCATGACATCACGGACCGTGGCGTCGTGGCCGTTGTCGGCGCCGTAACGCTGCGCGACAAGGTCTTTGAGGTACACGACCCCGAGCACGTCGTCGACATTCTCGCCGACCACCGGGATGCGCGAGTTCCCGCTGCGGACCGCAAGCGACGCCGCCTGCTCGGCAGTCTTGTCGGCCTCGATCCAGATCATCTCGGTGCGCGGCACCATCACCGCACGCGCCGGCGTATCGCCGAGTTCGAACACGGACTGGATCATCCTGCGCTCATCGTCCGCGACCACGCCGCGCTCCTGCGCCATGTCGACGAGTTCGCGCAGTTCGATCTCGGAGGCGAAGGGACCATTGCGGAATCCACGGCCGGGAGTGAGGGCATTACCGATCACGATCAGCAGCCGGGTGATCGGCCCGAGCAACCTGCCGAGAGCGTGCACCGGCCACGCCGCCACCAGCGCGATCGAGTAGGCATGTTGACGGCCGAGGGTGCGGGGCGCGATGCCGATCACGATGAAGTCGACCAGCACCATTACGACGGCACTGACGGTCAGAGCCCAGTTCTCGGTGAGCATGTTCAGCAGTGCGGCCGCGAGCAGCACCGTCGCGGTGATTTCTGCTGCGATGCGCAGCAGCACCATCAGGTTCACGTAGCGCGCGCGCTCGGCGAGCACCCGTTCCAGCCGGACGGCTCCGGGCCGCTCGGCACGCACGAGATCCTCGACGCGCGCGGGCGACACTGTGTTCAGGGCGGAATCGATGGCAGCGACTAGCCCGCCGACCGCCACCAGCAGGACCGCGAGGACGATCAGCGCGGGGTCGTTCACGCTTGGTCGGGACTATCGATGAATCCGGTCTTACCGAGCAGCCGGCTATCGCGTTCGGCCAGTGCGGCCGCGCGCTCGGCCTGGCGCAGACTCTCGTACCACTCCTCGAGCAGCCGGTTCTGCAGGCCGAACATCTCCTTCTCCTCCTCCGGCTCGGCGTGGTCGTAGCCGAGCAGGTGGAGCACACCGTGCACGGTGAGCAGGGCAAGTTCCTGCGCTGTCGAATGGCCGGCCTTCTCGGCCTGGCCGGCGGCGAACTCCGGGCAGAGCACGATGTCGCCCAGCATCGATGGGCCCGGCTCCGGGCTGTCCGGACGGCCGCCCGGCTCCAGCTCGTCCATCGGGAAAGACATGACGTCGGTCGGACCGGGGAGATCCATCCAGCGCATGTGCAGGTCGGCCATGGTGTCGAGGTCGACGAGAACCATCGACAACTCGGCGGCAGGATGGACGTCCATCCGCGCAATCACGAACCGGGCGACGTCGATCAGTTCTTCCTCGGATACGTCGACACCCGACTCGTTCGAGACCTCGATACTCACGCGCTCAGCCTATCGGTGCAGGCAGGGTGTTCCGCAGCACACCGCAACGATTGCCGGATCTCACCTGCGCGACGGGCGGCCGCCGTGCGCGGCGCGGCGCTGGGCGCGGTTGCCCAACTCGGTCCGGTTGTCCACCTCGGCCCGCTCGTACGCGTCGACGATGTGCGACACCAGCCGGTGTCGGACAACGTCGGTGCTGGTCAATTGGGAGAAGTGGATGTCGTCGATGCCGGTGAGGATGTCGGCCGCCGCGCGCAGCCCCGAGCGGGCGCCGCCGGGCAGGTCGACCTGCGTGACGTCGCCGGTGACGACGATCTTCGATCCGAAACCGAGGCGCGTAAGGAACATCTTCATCTGCTCGGCCGTAGTATTCTGGGCCTCGTCGAGGATGATGAACGCATCATTAAGTGTGCGTCCCCGCATATATGCCAGCGGCGCAACCTCAATTACGCCCGCCGCCAACAACTTTGGGATCGACTCGGGATCCATCATGTCGTGCAGGGCGTCGTACAACGGACGCAGGTACGGGTCGATCTTCTCGTTCAGCGTGCCGGGCAAGAAGCCAAGTCGCTCACCGGCTTCCACTGCGGGCCGGGTCAGGATGATGCGGGTGACCTGCTTGGTCTGCAGCGCCTGAACGGCCTTCGCCATCGCCAGGTAGGTCTTGCCGGTACCGGCGGGGCCGATCCCGAAAACGATGGTGTGCTCGTCGATCGCATCCACATATCGCTTCTGGTTCAACGTCTTCGGCCGGATCGTCTTGCCGCGCCGGGACAGGATGTCGAGACTGAGCACCTCGGCAGGCGACTCGGACAGCCCCTCGGTGAGCATCGAGACGGTGTGTCGGACGGCATCGACGGTGACCTGCGGTCCCCGGACGGCGAGCGCCACGAGTTGTTCGATGACTCGCTCGGCGAGTGCTACATCGGCGGCTTCGCCGGTGAGGGTGACCGCGTTGCCACGAACGTGGATGTCCGCATCGAGGAGCCGTTCGAGTTGGCGAAGGTTCGCATCGGCCGAGCCGAGGAATCCGAACACCGCATCCGGCGGCAGTTCCACCGTGGACCGAACGGTGGGCGGCGCCCCATCATCGATCAGCCCACCCGAGATCTGATTCGAGGGCTCACCTATCTCGTTCTGGGCTCTCACGTGGTGGCTATAGCCTGCTTCCTTGGTTCGGCTGCTTCTGGAACCAAGTCTAGTCCTCGCGGCAAATTGGTCGCATTCGAAATACCTGCGTTAGCGGCCCCGGGGTTGCGCTCGCGCCGACCACAACTCTTCACGCCGGACTCGCGGCGCCGGACCATTGCGAGCATGATCATTGCGCTCATTGTGGCTGCCATCGCAGCGTTGGGCATCGGCGTCGGTATCGCGGCACCGCCCCCTCCTCCGCCACCGGCACCGCCACCCGCGGTCGTCGCACCCGCATCCGCGCCCATCGGCACGGCAGGCGCATACGCACTGGCTCCGGACTATGGACAGCCCGCGAACGGGGCGGGTACCGCGCCCGCGCTCACACCGGCCTTCTCCCCCGTTCAGGTGCCGCCGGTGCAGGTCGAAGGCGGCACTGTCCTTGCGCACCCGTACCTCGCATCGTGGGTGCACGATCTCGTCCAGGTGCCGCCGGGAACTGCGTTGGAAGCGCGCGGCGCGGTGCGGGTGCGTGCGGGAGACGTCGTTGTCAACCCGAACGGACATTGCTTGTTCGGCGAAGCGGCGCCTGCGGCTGCCGAATCGCCGCTGACACCGGTGCGAGTGAGTGTTCCCGGTTTCGAGCTGGTCGTGGAGCCGACGCTCTATCGCTAGTGCGGGAGGTACTGCTAGTGCAGCGGCCGGGCGGACCATCGCCCGGTCATAGCGCCGAGCGCACCCAGCGCGACGGCGGCGGCTGTGGATGTACGCAGCACGCTCGGGCCGAGCAATACCGCGCTGGCGCCGGCCGCTGCGAGCTTGTCCAGCTCGCCGTCGTCAAGGCCGCCCTCCGGCCCAACCACGAGCAGCACTTGGGGGATGTCGGCCAGCTCGAGTCGCGCAAGCGATCCTTCGGCGGATTCGTGCAGGGCCAGCGCCACCGCGCCCGCGGCGACGCGATCGCGCACCAGCCCGCACACGGCGGCGGTGTCGTGCAGATCGGCTACTTCGGGGATACACGCCCGGCGCGACTGCTGGGCTGCCGCGCGTGCGGTGGCTCGCCATTTGTCGACACCCTTGCGCGCCTTGCCGGTGTCCCAGCGGGCCACACAGCGCGCCGCTTGCCACGGCACGATCTCGTCGATACCCGCCTCGGTGGCTAGTTCCACGGCCAGCTCGGAGCGCTCGGACTTCGGCAGCGCCTGCACCAATGTGACGCGCGGTTCGGGCGTCTCGACCCGCGTGCGGGCCGTGACGGTCAGCTCGAGCCGATCCTTTTCGGCCGCCGATACCGTCGACTCGGCGATCTCACCGCGCCCGTCGGACAACGTGATTCGCGTCCCCACCCCGATCCGCCGCACGGTCGCGGCGTGGTGGCCCTCCTTGCCGTCGAGCACGGCAACGGACCCGACCGGCGGCAGCGGGTCGAGGTAGAAGAGGGTGGCGGCCATGCTTCGGCCGCTGTTCAGCGACCGCTGAAGGCGTCGCGCAGGCGCGAGAACAGCCCGCCGCTGTGCTCGGAACCGCTCGACACGACCTCGGCGCGGTCCCGTTCACGCAGGTTCTTGTAGTCGCGCAGCAGGTCGGCCTGCTTGTGATCGAGCTTCGTCGGAACGACGACCTCGAAGTGCGCGATCAGGTCACCACGCGTGCCCGAGCGCAGCTTCGGCATGCCGTGTCCGCGCATCACGATCTGCTGACCGGGCTGCGAGCCCGGCGCGACGGTGAACTCGGTCGGGCCGTCGAGGATCGCGTCCACCACGACCGTGGTGCCGAGGGCGGCGTCGACCATCGGCACCCGGATGGTGCAGTGCAGATCGTCGCCGTCGCGCACGAACGTCTCGTGCGCAGTCTCGAGGATTTCGACGTACAGGTCGCCGGCGGGGCCACCGCCGGGGCCGACCTCACCCTGCGAGGCGAGCCGGATCCGCATGCCGTTCGCGACACCCGCAGGCACCTTGGCGGCGATCTCGCGGCGCGCACGCACGCGGCCGTCGCCGGAGCACTTGTGGCACGGGTCGGTGATCACCTCGCCCGCACCGCGGCACGTCGGGCACGGGCGGGACGTCATGACCTGGCCGAGGAACGAGCGCTGCACCGACTGGACCTCGCCGGCGCCGCCACACGTCTCACAACGGCTCGGGTGCGAGTTGCCGTGCGTGCCCGCGCCCTGGCACAGGTCGCACAGCACCGCGGTATCGACGGTCAGATGCTTGGTGACGCCGGTGGCGCACTCGGCGAGGGTGAGCTTGGTACGCAGCAGCGAGTCGGCACCCGGCTGAACCCGGCCGCGGGGCCGGCGGCCGCCGCCGGTCGCGCCCGCGCCGAAGAACGCCTCGAAGACATCACCGAGCCCACCGAATCCGGCGCCGGTGAATCCGCCTGCACCGCCACCGGACTGGTACGGGTCGCCGCCCATGTCGACGATGCGGCGCTTCTCCGGATCCGACAGCACTTCATAGGCCGTCGAGATGTCCTTGAACTGGGCCTGTGCGGCCTCGTCCGGATTGACGTCGGGGTGCAGCTCACGGGCGAGCTTCCGATAGGCCCGCTTGATTTCCTGGTCGGTCGCGTTGCGTCCGACACCGAGCAGTCCGTAGTAGTCGCGTGCCACCTGAGTTCTTTCGTCCCTGTTCCCAATTGTCAGTTGCCGCGCCAGAAGTGCGCTCGCGCCGCCGCGCAATTCCTCGCGCGCCGCGGCCAAAACAGCGCGGCACACCGCGCTGTCAACACTGCAACGCTACCTGCCGATGCCGTGCAACCGGCAATTAGCGTCCCCCGAGCACCTCGCCGATGTACTTCGCGACGGTCGCCACCGAGGCGATCGTGCCGGGGTAGTCCATCCGGGTCGGTCCGAGGACGCCCATCCCGCCGAGCACCGTGTCGAGACCGTAGGCAGTCGACACCATCGACGTGCCGCGCATCTCTTCGACCTGGGTCTCTTCACCGATGCGCACGGTCACCGTGCCGGGCTGCTGCGCCGCGGCGAGCAGTTTGAGCACGATCACCTGTTCCTCGAGCGCCTCGAGCACCGACCGGAGCGAGCCCGGGAAGCCGGGGAGCGCCTCGAAGTCCCCCGCATTGCGGGTGAGGTTCGCCGTGCCGCCGAGCACCAGGCGATCCTCAGGGTGCTCCACGAGGGTCTCGACCAGCACGGTTGTCGCGCGCACCACCGCTTCGCGCAGTTGCGGCGGTGCGTCCACCGCAAGTTCGGCGACCGACTGTGCAGCCACGGCGAGCCGCTTGCCCTCCATCGCGCCCCCGAGCAGCCCCCGCAAACCGGCGAGATCCTCGTCGGAGATGACGTCACCGAGCTCGACGATGCGCTGGTCCACTCGGCCGGTGTCGGTGATGACAACCAGCAACAAGCGTGCCGGCGTCAGCGGAACGATTTCGAGGTGGCGGACCGAGGATGCCGAGAGGATCGGGTACTGCACGACCGCAACCTGCCGGGTGAGCTGGGCGAGCAGCCGGACTCCGCGGCGCAGCACGTCGTCGAGGTCGACTCCGCTTTCGAGGAACTCGAGGATCGCGCGCCGTTCCGCGGTGGAGAGCGGCTTCACTTCCGAAATCCGGTCGACGAACTGGCGATAGCCCTTGTCGGTCGGCACGCGGCCCGAGCTCGTGTGCGGCTGGGCGATGTACCCCTCGGCCTCGAGTACGGCCATGTCGTTGCGGACGGTGGCACTGGACACTCCGAGGTTGTGCCGATCGACGAGCGCCTTCGAGCCCACCGGTTCCTTGGTGGACACGTAGTCGGCAACGATCGCGCGCAACACCTGGAAGCGCCGTTCCTCCGTGCTCGCCATCGTTTCCACCTCCTGGCACATCTTCGACGACCGCAACCCGTGCCGACCGGGTGGTCTCTTCGCCGCCGGCGCCTACCACGGGTGAAGGTCCAGTTTAGTCCGACCTTCGGCCGTAACCATTGCAAGACGTATGGTGCGGCGGAAGACCAACGAACGAACTGGGCGGTGGTAATGATTTTTCGAGGCGTGCGGGAGGGCAAGCCCTATCCCGACCACGGACTTTCCATCAAGGATTGGTCAAAAATCCCGCCTCGTCAGGTACGGCTCGACGAAATCGTCACCACGACGAAGGTGCTCGAACTCGACCGCCTGCTGTCCGAGGACTCGACGTTCTACGGCGACCTGTTTCCGCACGCCGTGCGGTGGCAGGGCGTGATCTACCTCGAGGACGGCCTGCACCGCGCTGTACGCGCGGCGCTGCGCAACCGGACAGTCATGCACGCGCGCGTGCTCGAGATGGGACCGGACCGCTAGGTCAGCACGCGGCGCACAACGGCGTCAGCGAGCAGCCGGCCGCGGCCGGTGAGCACGAACGTGTCACGCACTTCGCGGAGCAGCCCATCGGTGACGAGTTCGTCCGCCGCGGCACGTTCGGCCGCGTCGAGCAGACCGCTCGGCAGACCGGTGCGCAGCCGTGTGGTCAACATCACTTCCTCCGTGTGCGCCTCGGCCTCGGTCAGCTTCTCGCTGTCCTGCACCGGCAGCACTCCATCGGCGAGGGTCTGCGCGTAGCGGGCCGGGTGTTTGACGTTCCACCACCGCACCCCGCCGACATGGCTGTGCGCGCCCGGGCCTGCACCCCACCAGTCGCCGCCGTCCCAGTACCCCAGGTTGTGCCGGCAGCGCGAGTCGCCGGCATCGGCGGCCCAGTTCGAGACCTCGTACCAGTTCAGTCCCGCCGCCGACAGCCGCGCGTCGACCTGTTCATAGCGCTCGGCGAGCACGTCGTCGTCGGGCGCGGGAAGCTCGCCGCGCCGGATCCGGCGCGATAGCGCGGTGCCGTCCTCGACGATCAGGGCGTAGGCAGAGACGTGGTCGACCCCGGCGTCGAGCACCGCATCGAGCGACCGATCGAGGTCGCCCGCGCGCTCACCGGGAGTGCCGTAGATGAGGTCGAGATTGACGTGATCGAACCCGGCCGCACGTGCCTCGCGTGCCGCCGCAACCGGACGGCCCGGCGTGTGCACGCGATCGAGCACCTTCAGCACATGCGGTGCGGCGGACTGCATTCCGAGCGAGATGCGCGTGTAGCCCGCGGCCCGGAGCCGGTCGAAGAATTCCGGCCCGGTGGACTCCGGATTCGACTCGGTGGTCACTTCGGCGCCCGGCGCGAGACCGAAACTCGACTTCACCGCATCCAGCACCGCGGCGAGGCCGTCGCCCCCGAGCAGGGACGGCGTGCCGCCGCCGACGAACACCGTCTGCGCGACAGGCACCCCACCCGGGCTCTGCGCGAGCCGCCCGGCCGCGAGGTCGAGTTCGGTGCGCATCGCGTCGAGCCAGGACTGGGGCGATGCGCTGCTCCCCAGCTCGCCCGCGGTGTAGGTGTTGAAGTCGCAATAGCCGCATCGGGTGGCGCAGAACGGGACGTGCACGTACACCCCGAACGGCCGCTTTCCCACGCCACGCAGCGCCGCGTCGGACAGCTCCAGCGACGCGGCGGCACTCACGGTCGGGGCGCTGCTCACGCCTTCATTGTCCCCGTCCCGTCGCGCGCGATCGCACCGGCTGTTGCATATTCCACTCCGGGTTTCGACCAGGACATTTCCCGCGATTTCGGGGGAAATACCGCCCATGGGGTCGGCAGCGGGTATTTCCCATGGCAGAATGGCCGCCATGACCGGACACGACGCCCTTCGCGGCGGTGGAGTACGACTCGTGGCGCGCCGCCACGTCGACTTCAAGCGTGTCTGTAGCTGTTGCTGTCTGCCCTCCTGTTGATCCGCAGACCCAACCAGCCCCCTCAGATCTCTCGGGCAGCTCGCCCGGACCAGGTCGCCAATAGAGCGCACAGCCCTGCGCTGCGTGGCGCCTGAAACACGAATCCAGGAGCGATTCCATGACGTCGACCACCGACGCCGGCCCCGTCACGGACAAGGCAGCCGCCCCGGCACGCCGCGAGCGCACCGCCAAGCCGGTCAAGCGCAAGGCGGAGGGCCAGTGGGCTCTCGGTTACCGCGAGCCGCTGAATCCGAACGAGCAGTCCAAGAAGGACGACAACCCGCTCAACGTGCGGGCTCGGATCGAGAACATCTACTCGAAGAACGGCTTCGACAGCATCGACAAGGGCGACCTGCGCGGCCGCTTCCGCTGGTGGGGCCTCTACACCCAGCGCGAGCAGGGATACGACGGCACGTACACCGGTGACGAGAACGTCGACCTGCTCGAGGCCAAGTACTTCATGATGCGAGTGCGCAGCGACGGCGGCGCACTGTCCGCCGAGCAGCTGCGCACCCTCGGCGATCTCTCCACCGAGTTCGCCCGCGACACCGCGGACCTCTCCGACCGCCAGAACGTCCAGTACCACTGGATCGAGATCGAGAACGTTCCCGAGATCTGGCAGCGGCTCGAGGCCGTCGGCCTGCAGACCACCGAGGCGTGCGGCGACTGCCCGCGTGTCGTGCTCGGGTCGCCGCTCGCGGGTGAGTCGCTCGACGAGATCATCGACGGCACCCCAGCCGTCGACGAGATCGTCCGCCGCTACATCGGCAAGAAGGAGTACTCGAACCTTCCCCGCAAGTTCAAGACCGCCATCTCGGGCCAGCAGGACGTTGTGCACGAGATCAACGACGTCGCCTTCGTCGGTGTCGAGCATCCCGAGCACGGCCCCGGCTTCGATCTGTGGGTCGGCGGCGGACTGTCCACCAACCCGATGCTCGCCCAGCGGGTCGGCGCGTGGGTGCCGCTCGACGAGGTGCCGGATGTGTGGGAAGCGGTTGTCTCGCTGTTCCGTGACTATGGCTATCGCCGCCTGCGCACGAAGGCGCGCCTGAAGTTCCTCGTGAAGGACTGGGGCATCGAGAAGTTCCGCCAGGTGCTCGAGGACGAGTTCCTGAAGCGCAAGCTGATCGACGGCCCCGCGCCCGAGCAGCCGGCCCGCCCGATCGATCACATCGGCGTGCAGCGGCTGCGCAACGGCCTCAACGCGGTGGGCTTCTCCCCCATCGCCGGCCGTGTCTCCGGCACGATCCTCACCAAGGTGGCCAACGCCGCCGAGCGGATCGGCTCGGACCGGATCCGGTTCACCCCGTACCAGAAGCTGATCGTGCTCGACGTCGCCGACGACAAGCTCGATGAGCTGATCGCCGAGCTCGAGCCGCTGGGCCTGCAGGCCCGTCCGTCGCACTGGCGCCGGAACCTGCTGGCGTGCAGTGGAATCGAGTTCTGCAAGCTGTCGTTCGTCGAAACCCGCAAGCGTTCGCAGGTGCTCGCACCGGATCTCGAGCAGCGCCTCGCCGACATCAACGAGCAGCTCGACGTGCCGATCACCATCAACATCAACGGCTGCCCGAACTCCTGCGGTCGCTCGCAGATCGCCGATATCGGCTTCAAGGGCCAGCTTGTCGACGACGGCGACGGCAACCAGGTGGAGGGCTATCAGGTCCACCTCGGTGGCAGCCTCGGCCTCGACAGCGGTTTCGGCCGAAAGCTGCGCCAGCACAAGGTGACCAGCGTCGAGATGGGCGACTACATCGAGCGCGTCGTGCGCAACTTCATCAAGCACCGCAACGAGGGCGAGCGGTTCGCCGTGTGGGCGGTCCGGGCGGAAGAGGCAGACCTGCGATGAGCGTGATCTCCACACCGAGCACGGAAGCCCTACGCCTCGTCGCCGAGCGCGGCGCGGCCGACCTCGTGGGCGCGAGCGCCGAGGAATTGCTCCGCTGGACCGACGAGACCTTCGGTCCCCGCGCCGCGGACGCCGAAGGACGGGACGGCTACATCGTCGCGTCGAACATGCAGGACGCGGTGCTCGTGCACCTCGCCACGCAGGTCCGGGCTGGTGTGGACGTGCTCTTCCTCGACACCGGGTACCACTTCGCAGAGACCATCGGCACCCGTGACGCGGTCGAAGCCGTCTACGGCGTCACCATCGTCAATGCCGCTCCCGAGCAGTCCGTCTACGACCAGAACCGGCTCGTCGGCAAGGACCTGTTCGCCTCGCAGCCCGGCGAATGCTGCCGGCTGCGCAAGGTCGTACCGCTGCAGCGCACGCTGAGCAACTACAGCGCCTGGGTCACCGGTATCCGCCGCGTCGAGGCTCCGACCCGTGCGAACGCGCCGCTGATCTCATTCGACGACGCGTTCGGTCTGGTGAAGATCAACCCGATCGCCGCCTGGTCCGACGAGGACATGCAGGACTACATCAACAAGCACGGCGTGCTGGTGAACCCGCTCGTCGAGGAGGGTTACCCCTCGATCGGCTGCGCACCGTGCACGAAGAAGCCGGAACCGGGATCCGATCCGCGAAGTGGCCGCTGGGCCGGTTTCGCCAAGACCGAATGTGGGTTGCACCAGTCATGACCGCTCAAATCACCCGCGTCGCCAACGCCGGTTTCGACACCCTCGCGGCGCTCGAGTCCGAAGCCATCCACATCTTCCGTGAGGTTGCCGGCGAGTTCGAACGCCCCGTCATCCTGTTCTCGGGCGGCAAGGACTCGACGGTGCTGCTGCACCTCGCGATCAAGGCCTTCTGGCCCGCGCCGCTACCGTTCGCGCTGCTGCACGTGGACACCGGGCACAACCTGCCCGAGGTGCTCGAGTTCCGCGACCAAATCGTGGAGCGTTACGGCCTGCGGCTGCACGTGGCCAGCGTCGAGGATTACCTCGCCGACTGCCGCCTCACCGAGCGCCCGGACGGGATCCGCAACCCGCTGCAGACCGTGCCGCTGCTCGACTCCATCACCGAGAACCGTTTCGACGCGGTGTTCGGCGGCGGTCGTCGCGACGAGGAGCGGTCGCGCGCGAAGGAGCGAATCTTCTCGCTGCGCAACGCCTTCGGCCAGTGGGATCCGAAGCGTCAGCGTCCGGAGCTGTGGAACCTCTACAACGGCAAGCACGCGCCGGGCGAGCACGTTCGCGTGTTCCCACTGAGCAACTGGACTGAGCTCGACATCTGGCGCTACATCGCGCGGGAGAACGTCGACCTCGCCAGCATCTACTACGCCCACGAGCGCCCGGTGTACCAGCGCGACGGCATGTGGATGACTCCCGGATCGTGGGGCGGCCCGTCCGACGACGAGACGCTCGAGATCCGCTCGGTGCGTTACCGCACGGTTGGTGACGGATCCACCACCGGCGCAATCCTTTCCGACGCCGCCGACAACGACGCGATCCTCGCCGAGGTGGCCGCATCCCGGCTCACCGAGCGTGGCGCGACTCGCGGCGACGACCGTGTTTCCGAAGCCGCCATGGAAGACCGCAAGCGTGAGGGTTATTTCTGATCATGAGTGACCATTTCGACCCCACCGGCCGCCCCGACACGCAGCTGCTGCGCCTTGCGACGGCAGGCAGTGTCGACGACGGCAAGTCCACGCTCGTGGGCCGGCTCCTCTACGACACCAAATCCGTTCTCGCCGACCAGATCGACGCGGTGACCCGCGCCTCGGTCGACAAGGGCCTGGCCACTCCGGACCTGTCGCTGCTCGTCGACGGCCTGCGTGCCGAGCGCGAGCAGGGCATCACCATCGACGTGGCCTACCGCTACTTCGCCACCCCGAAGCGTTCGTTCGTGCTCGCCGACACCCCGGGGCACGTGCAGTACACCCGCAACACGGTGTCCGGCGCGTCCACCGCGCAGCTGGTGATCCTGCTCGTCGACGCCCGCAAGGGTGTCATCGAGCAGACCCGCCGCCACGCGGCCGTGCTCGCGCTCCTCGGTGTGCCCAAGCTGGTGCTCGCGGTGAACAAGATCGACCTGATCGACAACCCCGGCGAGGTCTTCGCGGAGATCTCCGCCGAGTTCGGCGAGCTCACCCGCACCCTGGGCTGGTCCGATGAGGACGTGCTCGAGATTCCGGTGTCGGCGAAGTTCGGCGACAACGTCGCCAGCCGCTCCGACAAGACGCCGTACTACGACGGGCCGAGCCTGATCGAGCACCTCGAATCGGTGCCCGTCGACGCGGACACCGCCGGTCGCCACTCGATCGGCCTGCGCTTCCCGGTCCAGTACGTGATCCGCCCGCGTACCGCCGAGTACCCCGACTACCGCGGTTACGCCGGCCAGGTTGCCGCGGGTTCGGTCTCGCAGGGCGACGAGGTTGTCGTGCTGCCGTCCGGCGTCCGCACCACGGTCGAGCGGATCGACACGCCCGACGGCGAACTCGAAACCGCACAGGCAGGCCGCAGCGTCACGCTGATCCTCGCCGACAACGTGGACATCTCCCGCGGTGACACGATCGCCGCGCCGGGTGATGCGCCGGAGCCGATCGGCGAGTTCGACGCCACCGTGTGCTGGCTTGCCGAAAAGCCGCTGCGCCCAGGTGCGCGGCTGCTGCTCAAGCACGGCACCCGCACCACGCAGGCAATCGTCGGCGGACTCGTCGACCGTTTCGACGAGCAGCGCCTTACGTCCGATCCGGCACCGGAGTCGTTGGAGCTCAACGACATCGGCCGAATCACCGTCCGTGTCGCGGAGCCCATCGCGGCCGACAACTACGCGGTGAGCCGGCACACCGGCAGCTTTCTGCTGATCGATCCCGCCGGTGGCAACACGCTGGCGGCCGGACTGGTCGGCGACGTGCTCAGCGCGGTCGAGGTCGGCGAAAAGGTCTGATCGTGTTCCGCACCGTTCCAACGCCCGCGACGCCTTTAGTGGCTGTCGCGCACGGCAGTCGCGACCCGCGCTCGGCGCGGGCGATGGCTGCGGCATTGGAACGGTTGCGGGCGCGCCATCCCGAAATGGATGTGCGGCTGGCTTTCCTCGATCTGAACGCTCCCTCGGTCGGACAGGTCATCGATGCGATTGCCGTTGGGAGCGCAGCCCGCGGAGCGACCGGAACAGCAGCCGGTCACAACCGGGTGGTCGTGGTGCCGCTGCTGCTTGGCAGTGCGTTCCACGCCCGGGTCGATCTGCCCGCGATCATCGCAGACGCGCAGAGCCGGCACCCTTTCCTCGAGGTGATTACGGCCGACATCCTCGGCGCGGATGACGAACTGGTCGCCGGCGCGCGCGCCTCGGTCGCGGCGACCGGGGTCTCCCTGTCCGACCCGGACGTCGGTGTCGCGCTGTGCGCCGTTGGCTCGCGGCGTCCCGAGGCGAACGCCGTCACCACGACGGTCGCCCCCGCGGTGCTGCGCGGCACCGCTTGGCGCCATGCCCGCACCTGCTTCGCGACGGCGGTCGCGGAGCCTGCGGAGCGACCCAAGGACACCGCCGCGCCCACGGTCACCGGCGCGGTGCAGGAGCTCCGTGACGCGGGCGCTCGGTCGATCGTCGTCGTGCCATGGATGCTGGCCCCCGGCGTGCTGTGGGACCGCGTTCACAATGCCGCGGCGGAACTCGAGGAATCGGGGCTCGTCTCCTTTGCGGTACCGCTGACCGCGCACGCGGACCTCGCCACCGTGATCGAAGCGCGCTATCGCGATGCACTCGCCAATACCGCGCCCGCCCGCCGTATCGCCTGATCAAGCGCCACCGCTATCCCGCCGTCGCTGATCACAGCTCGGTAATTAGTCGCATTTCCCTGGTCGGCTCGTGTCCGGAAGATCAGACTGGATAGTGACGAGGAGGGCATCATGGGCGCTTCAGAGGTCCGGCGCGGCATCGTCGCCGGAATCGATGGATCCGATACTGCTGTCGAAGCGGCCAAATGGGCTGCCTCGGTGGCGCAGCAGTTCGAGGAACCGCTGGTGCTCACCCACCTGGTGCACAAACAGAAACGCACAGAAGGCGACGACGAGCCCGAGGAGCTGAAAGAGGCCCGGACGTTCTTGGATACCGCGGAGACGGCCGTCCGCGCCGCTGCTCCGAATGTCGTCACCGAACACCGCATCGAGGAGGGGCCGACAGCGCCCGGGCTGGTCGCGTTGTCCGAGGGTGCGCGCCTGCTCGTGCTCGGCAGCGCCGGCACCAGCGAGATGCGTGCCATGTTCGTCGGGTCTCAAGTCGTGCGGGTTGCCAACCACGCCCGCTGCCCGGTCGTCGTGTGGCGCGACAAGCCCGACGGCGAGCTGTCCGAAGGTCTCCCGGTGGTTGTCGGCGTCGACGGCAGCACACTCAGCGATGTCGCGGTCGCGCATGCCTTCGAGTTCGCGTCGTTCTTCCGCGTTCCGGTCATCGCGGTGCACGCATGGTCGGAGCAGTCCGGCATGGGGTATTCGGAGAATCGCCGCTTCATGAACTGGTCCTCACACGAGGAGCGCGAGGTTGCAGTGCTGTCCGAAGCCCTGGCTGGGTGGGGCGAGAAGTTCCCCGATGTCGATGTGGAGCGGTACGTCGAGCGCGGCAGCGCCCGATCCGCGCTTCTCGAGCATTCCGCGGACGCACAGCTCGTCGTGGTCGGCAGTCACGGCCGCAGCCCGCTCATGGGCGGGCTCCTCGGGTCGACGACGCAGAACCTTATGCACCATGCGCGGTGCCCGGTTTTGATCTGCAGGGACGCCGATCGCCGCGATGTCGGGTAATTCACAACAGCACCACGCGATGCGGCAACCAGCCGAGATATGAAAGCCCAAGTAGCGTCAAGCTTTAACTTCATCCAGATGTAATTTTCTCGAGTTTCAGCTGGTCACGGGCACTCCTATAGTGACCGCATGACGCGCCCGCCAAGCTCGTATCTCGTCTGCGCCTCACAGCGAAGTGGCTCGACCCTGCTCGTGGAATCGCTTCGTGCGACCGGTATCGCGGGCGAGCCGGAGGAGTACTTCCAGTACATCCCCGAGACCGGCCGCTCTCCGCAGCCGCGTGACTGGTTCGCGAGCGTGCACGACGAGACCATCCTGAAGCTGCTCGCGCCGCGTGTCTCCGGCACCCCTGACTCACGGACGTCCGAGCAATGGCGAGACGACCTGCTGCGAGAAGGACGGACCCCCAACGGCGTTTGGGGCGGCAAGCTGATGTGGAATCAGACTCCGCTGCTGCTCGCGCGGGCCGCCGCCCTGCCGAACCCTTCGGGTACAGACCTGCGATCGGCGATCCGGGACGTGGTCGGCGAGGTCACCTTCATCTGGGTCCGGCGTTCCGACATCGTCAAACAGGCGGTGTCGATGTGGCGCGCGGTGCAGACCCAGGTGTGGCGCGACGACGGCAATGACGGCCTCGACGATTCCGCTCAGTACCACGCCGGCGGAATCGCCTACTTGGCGGAAATGCTTCGTGGGCAAGATGATTCGTGGGAAGCGTGGTTCTCTTCCGAGGGAATCGAGCCGATCGAGGTGTCCTTCGAGGAACTCACCGCCTCCCCACAGATCACCACCGCCTCGATTCTGGAACGGCTCGGACTCGACCCATCGCTGTCCCCGCCCCCGCCACTGAAGCGGCAGAGCAACAGCCGCTCGGCGGAGTGGGTGCGCCAATTCCATGCCGATGTCGTTGAGGGTCTGCACGTATGACCACCGCGGCGATCTCACCGAACATCGACACTGTCGACGAACTTCGCGCTCTCGAAGCGGAAGCAGTGCACATCATCCGCGAGGTTGTCGCGGAGTTGGAGCGGCCCGTCCTGCTGTTCTCGGCGGGCAAGGACTCGATCGTTCTGCTTCGATTGGCCGAGAAGGCATTTCGACCCTCACCGCTGCCGTTTCCCGTGCTGCACGTCGACACTGGACACAACTTCGATGAAGTGATCGAGTTCCGCGACCGCCGGGTGACCGGCGCAGGACATCGGCTCATTGTGGCCTCAGTGCAGGACGCGATCGACCGCGGACGCGTCGTGGAGGCGACTCCCGGCGGCTCGCGAAATCGCTTGCAGACTCGGGCACTACTGGATGCGTTGGAGGAGAACAACTTCGACGCCGCATTCGGTGGTGCACGCCGCGACGAGGAACGCGCCCGCGCGAAGGAGCGCGTCCTCAGCTTCCGCGACGAGTTCGGTCAGTGGGATCCACGGGCGCAGCGGCCGGAGCCGTGGTCGCTGTACAACGGGCGGATACGCCGCGGCGAACAGGTGCGGGTTTTCCCGCTGAGTAACTGGACCGAGCTCGACGTGTGGCGCTATATCGAACTCGAGCAGCTCGAACTGCCGTCGATCTACTTCGCCCACACACGTGACGTCGTCGAACGCGACGGAATGCTGCTCGCTGTTTCCGAGTACACCCAGCCCGCGCCGGGTGAGCCGGTGCTGACCGAATCGGTCCGCTACCGCACCGTCGGCGATCTCACCATCACCGGCGCGGTGCGTTCCACGGCCACTGAGATTGCCGATGTGATCACCGAGATCGCCGCCGCGACAGTGTCCGAGCGGGGCGAGACCCGAGCCGACGACCGCACTTCCGCGGCCGCGATGGAAGACCGCAAGCGCGAGGGGTACTTCTGATGACCGAAGTGACACCAACCCGCCAACTCCTGCGCCTCGCCACCGCGGGCAGCGTCGACGACGGCAAGTCCACGCTGATCGGGCGCCTGCTGCACGATACGGACAGCCTGCCGCTCGACCACCTCGCTGCCGTGGTGGACGAGGAGTCGGGTGAAGCCGACCTCGCGGCACTGTCGGACGGCCTGCGTGCCGAACGCGAGCAGGGCATCACCATCGACGTTGCCTACCGCTTCTTCTCCACCCCGACGCGGAACTACATCCTCGCCGATACCCCGGGACACGAGCGGTACACCCGCAACATGTTCACCGGCGCATCCAACGCGCACGTCGCCGTGCTGCTGATCGACGCACGCGCGGGTGTGCTGCGCCAGACCCGGCGCCACGCCCGGATCGCCTCGCTGCTCGGCGTGCACCACCTCGTCGCCGCGGTGAACAAGATCGACCTCGTCGATTTCGACAAGGACCGCTACGCGGAGGTGCAGGCGCAGGTCCACGACCTCGCCGAACGGCTGGGCGTGGCGACGCCGCAGGTCATCCCGATGGCCGCCAAGGCCGGCGACAACGTCGTGCATCGCAGCGACAACACGCCCTGGTACGAGGGACCGACGCTGCTCGACTACCTCGAGGACGTCGAACTGCACGCGCCGAACCCGGTCCGCGCGGAACTGCGATTGCCGATCCAATGGGTATCGCGCCCGAGCGGGACCGAGCGCCGCCGCTACACCGGACGCCTCTCCGCCGGCACCCTTTCCGT
Source organism: Aldersonia kunmingensis (assembly GCF_001646865.1). Classification (GTDB taxonomy): domain Bacteria; phylum Actinomycetota; class Actinomycetes; order Mycobacteriales; family Mycobacteriaceae; genus Aldersonia; species Aldersonia kunmingensis. The sequence goes on from NZ_LRRB01000189.1 coordinate 27,952, forward strand.
CGGCGACAAGGTGACGGTGCTGCCCTCTGGGAACAGCAGCACCGTGACCGCGCTGGACACCCTCGACAACGACCGCACGGTCGCCGTCGCGCCACTATCGGTCGCCATCAGCCTCGCCGATGACATCGATATCGGGCGCGGCGACATCGTGGTGTCCGCCGCGGAGGATGCCCACCTGCCCGTCAGCGCACGGGAACTCGACGCAACCGTGTGCTGGCTCGCCGACAAACCGCTGCGTGCCGGCGATCGTGTCTCGCTCAAGCAGACCACCCGCACTGTCCGCGCGACCGTCCAGGAACTGCACCGGCTCCTCGACCCAGAAA
>NZ_LRRB01000113.1 GCF_001646865.1 Aldersonia kunmingensis
GCAAGGGCATTGATGCCCGCCTTGGTGACCGCGTACGCGGGTCGTGCCGGTTCGCCCGCGTGCGCGGCGATCGACGAGGTGTAGACGATCGCGCCGCCGCCACGCTCGAGCAGCCGCGGCACGCTGTGCCGGGTGACGAGCATGTGGCCGCGCAGGTTCACCTCGACGATCCGATCCCAGATGTCGAGATCGATATCGACCACGTCGGTGTCGCTCTGCAGCGCGGTCATGTCCGCGGCGTTGACGTGCACGGCATCGAGCCCGCCGTACTCCGCCACCGCCGCGCCGATCAACCCCTCGACCGAGGCGTCATCGGTGATATCGAACTGCACCGCAATCGCCGTGCCGCCGCTTTCGCCGATCGCACCAGCGGTCTTCTCGGCGCCGGCCAGTGTCCGGCCGCCGACGACCACCTTTGCGCCCTCTTCGGCGAGCCGTGCTGCGGTGGCCGCGCCCAATCCCGTTGCAGCGCCGGCGATGATCACGACCTTGTCCTGCAGTCCGCGCATCGCGACTCCTACTTGCGGGTGCTGCCTAGTTCTTCTTGGCGTTGAGGCGGGTGACGATCGTGCGGAAGTCCTCGGTCTGGAAGGACTGGTCCTCGGCGACGTTCGCGTAGTCCAGGCTGGCGAGCACTGCGCGCTCGAGGTGGATGTTCAGCATCCGCTTGGTGCTCTCCACCGCCTGCTTGGGCAACTCGGAGATCTTCTTGGCGGCGGCAAGCGCCTCGGCAACCGGATCGGCGACAACGTGGTTGGCCAGCCCGATCTCGTACGCGCGCTGTGCCGAGATCTTGGCGCCGGTCAGCGAATACTCCTTGGCCAGCAGCAGGCTCATCTGCAAGGGCCACGTCAGCGGTCCGCCGTCGGCGGCGACCAGGCCGACCTGCACGTGCGGGTCCGCGAAATACGCGTTCTCGGCGATGTAGACGATGTCGCTCAGCGCGACCAGGCTGCAGCCGAGGCCGACGGCAGGCCCGTTCACCGCGGCGACCACCGGCACGCGGCAACGCGCCATGCCGAGCACAATTTCGCGGCCGTGCGCAATGGTCTTCGCGCGCAGCGCGGCATCCTGGCTGAGCTCCTGGAGGTAGGCGAAGTCACCACCCGCGGAGAACGCCTTGCCGGCGCCGGTGAGCACCGCGGCGCGCGCGTCCTGGTCCTCACTCAGGCGCGTCCACAGCGTGGCGAGCCCCGAGTGCAGAGGATCGTTGACCGCGTTGAGCGATTCCGGACGGTTCAACGTGATGATGCGGAGCGAACCGTCGGCGACGACGTCGATCTCTTCCGGCATGTCGTACATGTCAGACTCCCAATCCGAGAATGCGCGAGGCGATGATGTTCTTCTGAATCTGCGACGTACCGCCCATGACGCTCTGCGCGCGGCTGTACAGATAGGTCCCGAGCAGTTCGTTGTCGCGGGTACCACCGACGGCAAGGCACGCATGGCCGACGGACTGCTCGACCCAGGTCATCAGCAGCTTGTCCAGTGACCCGTCGGAGCCGTGCTTGACACCATCGAGCTGCTCGGACAGCCGGCGTCGCACGTGTAGCCGGAGCATCTCCGCTTGAACTGCCGCCCAAGCCAACTCGGCCTTCGGCGGACCGTCGGTGCGTGCCGCGAGCTGGCGGACGATCTTGCCGTAGCGCGCCGCGTAGCCCAGCGTCGACGGTTCCCGCTCGTGGCCGACGACGGTCATCGCAAGCTTCCAGCCCTCGCCGGGCGCTCCCACCATCTGATCCGCGGGAACGACGGCCCCGTCGAAGAGCACCTGACCGAATTCCTTGGTGACACCGCTGATCATCTGCAGCGGACGCTGCTCGATCTCGTCTTGATGCATCGAGATGATGAACGCCGAGATGCCCCGGTGCCGCGGCGCATCCGGATCCGTTCGCGCCAGCAACAGGCACCAATCGGCCATGTCGGAGTAGCTGGTCCAGATCTTGTGCCCGTTGATGATGTAGTTGTCACCGTCGCGGGTCGCGGTCGTCTTGAGCGACGCGAGGTCCGAACCGGCGCCCGGCTCGGAGAACCCCTGGCACCAGCGCTCGGTGCCGTTGATCATCCCGGGCAGGAAGCGGCGGCGCAGTTCCTCGCTGCCGTGGTGCCCGAGACCGGTCACCAGGTAGCCGAGGCTCGGGCGCGGCGGCGCACCGGCGATCGCGATCTCCTCATCGAGGATCACGTCATAGACAGGCGGGAGATCCTGTCCGCCGTATTCTTTCGGCCAGGTGATGCCGAAGAACCCTGCTTCGTACAACGACTGGTGCCATTCACCGGCACGGGCCCAGTACTCGTCACCAGAACTCGGATACTTCTTGGCGTTGTCGGCGAGCCAGTCGCGCAGGCGTTCCCGGAACGCTGCTTCGTCCGGCGAATCACGAAAGTCCAAGATCGATCTCCTCCAGGCTGACAGGGAACAGTTCGGTCGAGGTCAGGGCACGACGCAGGAACACGTGGGCCAAGCACTCCCAGGTATTGCCAATGCCGCCGTGTACCTGAATCGACGTCTCACAGATGGTGTGCGCGGCTCGCGCGCAGTAGACCTTCGCGATCTGCGCGGCGCGGATCGCTTCCTCGGGTTCGAGTTCGTCGACGGCCCAGGCGGCGTGGCGAAGCACGCTTACGGATCCCTCGATCAGCGCCTGGCTCTCAGCGAGGAGGTGGGCGACGGCTTGGTACGACCCGATCGTGTTGCTGTACTGCTCCCGAACCTTCGCGTAGTCGACCGCGAGCGCGAGAGTGCCGCGCGCAGCGCCGAGCAGGTCGGCGGTCGTCGCAACGAGGGCGAGGGCATTCCAGCGCTCGATCTTCGCCGGCGCCAGCTCACCGATCGGTTCCACCGGCCCCTCGACAGCGGCGAAGTCGCGGGTCAGGTCGGCGCCGGCAACCTGCGCACCAACGCGTGCAGACCCAATCCGGTTGTCCTGCACCACGAGTGCGTGCTCGAGACCACGTGCGTCGGTGGCCTCGTCGGCACTCGCGATAGCCCAGGACGCCTGGTCTTCGGTGACGTGTCGGCGGAGGTCGTCGGCCAGCACCGGACCGAGGAACGGCACATCCACGAGCCCGCGGCCGAACTCCTCTGCCACGATTGCGACTTCCACGCCGGACGCGCCGTCGGATCGCAGCGACCGCCAACCGGTGCCTTCCACTGCTTTCTCGAGTCGCGCGACACGCGCAGCGTCATCGAGATCGAGCACCGATCCGGGTCCCAGATCATCGGCCAGTTTTGCGGCCGCGTCACGGAGCTGGCGGTGCTCACTGGTTAGACGTACGTCCATACTGCTCCTTGAGAATTCGACGCAACACCTTCCCCGAAGGCAGGCGCGGGATTTCGGGCACGAACACCACGCGGCTCAGCCGCTTGTAGCCGGCCAACCGGTCGGCCACCAACTCACTCAGTTCATCGGCGGTCACGGTCCCGCCGGTAGTTACGGCCGCAACCACCGCTTCACCGTTCACTCCGTCCGGCACACCGTAAACGGCGCAGTCCAGCACATCCGGATGGCCATGCAGGACGGTCTCGATCTCGGCCGGCGCGATCTGGAAGCCGCGGACCTTGATCATTTCCTTCAGCCGGTCTGTGAGCCGCATCCAGCCATCGGCGTCGACATGACCGACGTCGCCGGTTCGGTACCAGCCGTCCTCGAAGGCATCTGCGTTTGCGCCGTCGGGTAGATACCCCGCCATCACCGACGGCGAGCGCAGCTGAATCTCGCCGGTCTCACCCGGGGCGACGGGCGCGCCGGTCTCGAGGGAGACCACGCGGACGTCCACGCCTCGTACTGCCTTGCCGACGCTGTCGAGCCGCGCGCCCTCGATGGGGTTGCACGCGATGACGGGTAGTTCGCTGGCGCCATACGCCGGCACCCAGGCCACGCCGGTGCGATCGGTGACGGTCTGCGCGACGCTCGGGGTCACCGGAGTCGCGCCCCACATGATGTAGCGCAGCGACGAAAGATCGAACGACTCGAGCTTCGGGTGCGACGCGATGGCGAGCGCGATCGGGGCGACGGCCATCTCCACGGTGATCCGGTCTGTTTCGATCGCGCGCAGCATGGCGTCGAGGTCGAAGCGGCGGTGCAGCCGCATCCACCCGCCGACATCGAGCACCGTGGCGATGTTCAGCAGGCCGAGAATGTGCGACGGCGGGGTGACGATCTGCAGCCGGTCGTCGGCGGTCAGGTCCAGCGCGTCGCGCCAGTGCTTGATCGCAGCGGCGAACGAGGCGTGCGTGTGCCGGACCGCCTTGGGCATGCCGGTGGTACCCGAACTGAACACGAGTACCGCGTCGGCGGTGGGGTCATACGGCGTCGCCGCCGCGCCGGCCTGCGGCTCGATCGGATCATCGAGGCTCAGCGTCGGCGCCATATCGGCCAAAATCGGGTGGTCACCGACGCCGTAGGCGGGTTCGGTGACAGCAAGCGCGTGTGCCACTTCATGGCGTTTCCACGCCGGACTGATCAGCACGACCGCCGCGCCGAGCCGCCAGATCGCCAGGACGGCCACGACGAGCTCGGGCCGGTTCGAGGACATCAGGGCCACCCGGTCACCGGGCTTTACCCCCCGTTCGCCCAGCGTATGAGCCATTCCGCCAGCGAGCGCGTCCAGTTGGGCACGGGTGAACTCAACGTCGTCGAAGGCCAGCACGACACGGCCCCCGGCATCCGACTCCGCGGCAGAGACCGACGTCGCGGGCCCTCCGTCACGCGTGTCGGAATTCAACATTGAGAAGGTCCCATCTCGTCAGAGAGAATAGTATTCTCCAAGTACTAGAATGTTAATACCAGGAGGACCCGGTCGATGGCGAGACCCCCCGTTTTTCAGAGAGCGACGGTCAGCCGTGTCGTAAAAGAGACGGCCGACGCCCGCACGTACGTGCTCGCTCCGCAGGACGGCTCGTTCGCCTACCGGGCCGGGCAGTTCTGCACGTTCCGGGTTCGGGTGGATGGCACCGACCTGTACCGCTCGTACTCGATGTCGAGTGCGCCGGAGACAGATGACGAGCTGATGACCACGGTCAAGCGCGTGCCGGGCGGTCAGGTGTCCAACTGGCTGCACGACAATCTCGCCGAGGGCGACGAAGTGGAACTGACTCGGCCCGCCGGCACCTTCGTGCTGCGCGAGAGCGATGCGCCGCTGCTCGGCTTCGCCGGTGGTAGCGGCATCACGCCGATCCTGTCGCTCGCCAAGAGCGTGCTGGCCACCACGGATCGGCAGGTGCGGCTGCTGTGCGCCGACCGCGACCGGGACGCCGCGATATTCGCAGACGTGCTCGGCGAACTTGTCGAGCGCTATCCCGGCCGGCTGTCGGTGGTTCGCCACTTCGACGCCGGCTCCGGGTTACTGAGCGCAGACGCGGTACGGGCATTCGTCGCCGACGACGGTCACGCCGACGCCTACCTCTGCGGACCCGAAGCATTCATGGCGATGGTCGAATCCGCGCTGTCCGGACCGGGCCCGGTCTACAGCGAACGATTCGGGACCGCCGCCGAACCCATCCAGCCCACCGAAACAACCAACAGCAATGCGGAGCGAACAGTGACCAACGGACCGGAAACCAGTGGCGCGGCAACGAACGGGGCGGTGGTGGACGAGACCGTCACCATCATCCTGAACAAAAAGAAGGTGACGGTGCCGCGCACCGACAACGGCGAGACGATCCTGGAAAGCGCGCGACGCGCCGGTCTGGCCCCGCCGTTCTCGTGCGAGGCCGGCAACTGCGCCACCTGCATCGCCAAGCTGCTGGACGGCAAAGCAACCATGCGGGTGAACGACGCGCTCGACGAGGACGAGGTCGAAGAGGGCTACATCCTCACCTGCCAGGCCGTGCCCGATTGCACCGTCGTGGTCGACTACGAATGAGCGGCAGGGTCGAGGGCAAGGTCGTCCTGGTCACCGGGGCGGCCCGCGGCATGGGCCGCAGTCATGCGGTGCGACTGGCCGAGGAAGGCGCCGATCTGATCCTGGTCGACATTTGCGCCCCCGTGGACAACGTGCCGTATCCCATGAGCGCCAAGGAAGATCTCGAGGAGACCGCAGCGCAGGTACGCGCACTCGGCCGTCGAGTGAATGCGGCTGTGCTCGACGTCCGTGACGGTGCCCAACTGGCCGAGTTCACCGCCGCGTCCGCGAGCGAACTCGGCGGCCTGGACGCGGCGGTGGCCAACGCCGGCGTCCTGACGTCGGGTACGTGGGACACAACCACCGGCGACGACTGGCGCGCGGTGCTCGACATCAACCTGATCGGCGTCTGGAACACGTGCGTCGCCGCCATCCCGCATTTGCTCGAGCGAGGCGGCGGCAGCCTGGTCAACATCAGCTCGGCCGCCGGGATCAAGGGCAATCCGCTCACCACGCCGTACACCGCGTCCAAGCACGGTGTCGTCGGGCTGAGCAAGTCACTCGCGAACGAGTTGGCGCTGAACTCGATTCGGGTCAACACCGTTCATCCGACGGGCGTGGTGACAGGCATGAGTGCGCCTGCGATGCACGAGTTGATCGCCGGCGAGCGTCAGGACCTCGGACCGATCTACCAGAACGCGATGCCGGTGCCGGTGATCGACGCCGTCGACGTCAGCAACGCTGTGTTGTACCTGGTCTCGGACGAATCCCGTTATGTCACAGGCACGGAGCTCACAGTCGATGCCGGAGTGACGATCAGATAGGCGACGCCAAAGTGCGCGGTTGAGAATCCATGGACTCTCAACCGCGCACGTGAAGCGACCTATTATCCGTGCTCGCCGAGCCGCGGCGGCCGGCGATAATCCGGCTCGTACCCGGCGACGCGGATAGGGCTGCCCACCAAGCGGAAATCCCCGGCCTCGACAACGGCGTCGGGTGTGGCGGCAAGCGCATCGGGCAGCGAGCGCACTGCGGCCACGGGTACCCCGAGCCGACGCAACCGCGCCTCCCACCCTGCCGCGGTATCGCTGTGCAGGGCCTCCGTCACCACAGCAAGAACCTCGTCGCGGCGTTCGACGCGCTCCGACATCGTCGTGAATCCCTCGATGCCGGCTTCGGTCGCGAAAGATTTCCAGAATCCGTCGTGCGTCACGAACAGCGCGAGGTAGCCCTCGGAGGTCGGGAATAGCTGCGCCGGAACGTAATACGAGTGAGCGCCATTCTTACGGCGGCGCGGCTCGGTGCCGTCGTTGAGGTAGGCCGAGGCGAGATAGTTCACCTGCGACAGCATCACGTCCTGCAAGGACACCGACACCTGGCCACCACGGCCTGAGACGATCTGCGCGAGCAGGCCGAGGGCGGCGGTGAGGCCGGTCGAGTTGTCCGCGGCCGAGTAGCCGGGCAGCGTGGGCGGCCCATCCGGGTCGCCGGTCAGCGCTGCCACACCTGTGGCGGCCTGGATCACGTAGTCGAACGCCGGGTCATCGCCGTCGTCGAGACCGAAACCGGTGATCGCAACACAAACGATCTTCTCGTTGAAGGCGCGCAGTGCGTCGTAAGTCAGGCCATAACGTTTGATCGCCGACGGCTTGAGATTCACCAGCAGCGCATGCGATTCCGCGGCGAGTTCGCCGAGCCGAGCGCGGCCTGCTTCGGATGTCATGTCCAGGCAGATGCTGCGCTTGCCACGGTTCAGGCTCGCGAAATAGGAGTCGCTGACCTGCCGAGAGATGTCGCCGCCAGCCGGTTCGATCTTGGTTACCTCGGCGCCGAGATCGGCGAGCATCATGGTGGCGTACGGGCCGGCAAGCATCGTGCCGACCTCGAGAATCCGAATGCCGGCCAGCGGCCCTTCGCTCAACGCAGTTCCTTTGCCAACTCGGCCACCACTTCCCGGGTCCGATACTTGGAAGCCACCAACTCGTCCCGGTTGTCCCCGATCGGCAGCAGCCGCATGGACAGGTCCGTGACGCCGGCGTCGCGGTAGCGCTTGAAGCCCTCGAGAAGCGCCTGCTCGTCGCCGGCGATGCAAAGCTCCCCGACGTCTCGCGCGTCGCCGTGCTCGAGCAGATTCTGATAGTTCGGCGAGTATTCGGCTTCGCCGAGAATGCGGTTGGCCCGCTCGCGAGCGACGTCCACCTGATCGGGCGCACACAGACACACTGGCACCCCCGCGATTACCCGGGGCGCAGGCTTGCCCGCGTTGTCCGCGGCCTTGGTGATGCGCGGCACGATGTGGTCCGCGATCGCCCGGTAGTCGGCCATCCACAACACCGTGCCGTCACCGAGTTCACCGGCAATCCGCAGCATCACCGGACCGAGGGCGGCGACCACGACCGGCATCGGCGCGATCGGGGTGAGGTCGAACGGATTGTGCACCGTGAAGTTGTCGTTCTCGACATCCACCGATCCGGTAGCCGCCTGCGCGGCCGCGAGCACCTCGAGGTAATCGCGGGTGTATCCCGCAGGCTTCTCGTACGGCAGGCCGAGCATGTCCGACACGATCCAGTGATGCGACGGGCCGACACCGAGCGTCAACCGGCCGCCGATCGAGGCGTGCACCGATAACGCCTGGCGCGCCAATGCGATCGGGTGCTGCGCCTGCAGCGGGACGACCGCGGTGCCGATCTCGATGGTGCTCGTGGCGACACCCATCATCGCCACTGCGGTCAGCGCGTCGAAGTCGTTGGGCACCTGCGGAACCCACACGGTATCCAGGCCCGCAGACTCGGCCCACTGCGCGTCGGACTGCATCCGGGCCATTTTGCGTGCCGAGTCACCCCGCTCCGGCCCGCTCATCACTCCGAAACGCACGATCTTCCTCCAGTTGTCGAGCGCGGATCAGGCTTCGGCCGCGGTTCCGGTCAGCTTGCGAATCTCGGTCACCAGCACATCAAGTGCGGTACCGGTCGGGAACACGGCCGCGGCACCGGCCGCGAGCAGCTTGGGTACGTCGGAGAGCGGGATCGTGCCACCGACGACCACCGCGATATCACCGGCGTCGGCCGCACGCAGCGCCTCGACGGTCCGCGTGGTGAGTGCGACGTGGGCACCGGAAAGAATGCTGAGGCCGACGACCGCCACGTCCTCCTGGACAGCGATCGACACGACGTCTTCGATCTTCTGCCGGATGCCGGTGTAGATCACCTCGAACCCCGCGTCACGCAGGGTGCGGGCGACGATCTTCGCGCCGCGGTCGTGGCCATCGAGGCCGGGCTTGGCGACAAGAATGCGGGCGGTCATCAGAACACCACCGGCTGCTGGAACTCGCCCCACACGGCCTTGAGCGCGGAAACCATCTCGCCCACCGTGCAATACGCGTTGGCGCAGTCGATCAGTCGGTGCATCAGGTTTTCGGTTCCTTCCGCGGCCGCAGACAGCGCCGCCAGTGTTGTACGGACCGCCTCGTCGTCACGATCGGCCTTCACCTTCGCCAGCCGCTTGAGCTGCAGGTCGCGGCCCTCGGCGTCGAGTTCGTAGGTGGCAAGGTCCGCCGGCGGCTCGGGGGTGACGAACCGGTTCACGCCGACGATCGGACGCTCACCGCCCTCGATCTCCTGGTGGACCTTGTACGCCTCATCGGCGATCAGGCCCTGCAGGTACCCGTCCTCGATCGCACGGACCATGCCGCCGTGCTGCTCGAGGTCGTGCATGATCTCGATGATTCGTTCCTCGGTGGCGTCGGTGAGCGCCTCGACGAAGTAGGAGCCGCCCAACGGATCCGCCACCCGGGTCACGCCGGTCTCGTAGGCCAGGATCTGCTGGGTGCGCAGCGCCAGCGTGGCCGATTCCTCACTGGGCAGGGCGAAGGGCTCGTCCCAGGCCGCGGTGAACATCGACTGCACACCACCCAGCACCGAGGCGAGCGCCTCGTAGGCGACCCGGACCAGGTTGTTCTGCGCCTGCGGCGCGAAAAGCGAGGCGCCACCGGAGACACAACCGAAGCGGAACATCGACGCCTTCTCGGACGTCGCGCCGTAGCGCTCGCGCACGATCGTCGCCCAGCGACGTCGTCCGGCACGGTACTTCGCGATCTCCTCGAAGAAGTCGCCGTGCGTGTAGAAGAAGAACGAGATCTGCGGCGCGAACTGATCGATCGTCATCCTGCCGCGCTCGACCACCGTGTCGCAGTAGGTGACACCGTCGGCGAGCGTGAACGCCATCTCCTGAACCGCGTTCGCACCGGCATCGCGGAAGTGCGCGCCGGCCACCGAGATCGCGTTGAACCGCGGTACCTCGGCAGCGCAGAACTCGATCGTGTCGGCGATCAGGCGCAGCGACGGCTCGGGCGGCCAGATCCAGGTGCCGCGCGAGGCGTATTCCTTGAGGATGTCGTTCTGGATTGTGCCGGTGAGCTTTTCGCGCGGCACGCCCGAACGCTCTGCCGCAGCGACGTAGAACGCCAGCAGGATCGCGGCGGTGCCGTTGATCGTGAAGCTGGTGCTGATCTTGTCGAGCGGGATCCCGTCGAAAAGGATCTCGGCGTCCGCGAGGGTGTCCACGGCGACGCCGACGCGGCCGACCTCTTCGCCGAACTCCTCATCGTCGGAGTCGTAGCCGCACTGGGTGGGCAGGTCGAGCGCGACCGACAGGCCGGTGCCGCCCTGTTCCAGCAGATACCGGTAGCGGCGATTGGACTCCTCGGCGGTGCCGAAGCCCGAGTACTGCCGGAACGTCCACGTCCGGCCGCGGTACCCGTTGGCGAAGTTGCCGCGCGTGAAGGGGTATTCGCCCGGCGCGGGCGGTTCGGTACCACGATCTTCCGGCCCATAGACCGGGTTCAGCGGGATCCCAGACGAGGTTTTCACGGTGTCGTTCATCGTTGGATACGGTACTTGCAGAAAATGAGAATGCCAATACCATTCGCGGCCAGGAACCCCGATCCACTAGGAGAACGCATGGAGAAGCACGGTTTGCTCACCGATCGCACGATGGTCATCTCGGGCGCTAGTCGCGGAATCGGGCTCGCGATCGCCATTGCCGCCGCTCGCCAGGGCGCCAACGTCGTATTGCTCGCAAAGACCGCCGAACCCCATCCGCGCCTGCAGGGCACGGTGCACACCGCGGTAGCCGATATCGAAGCCGCCGGCGGCAAGGCGGTCGCGGTCGTCGGCGACGTCCGCAACGAAGAAGACGTGCAGCGGATGATCGACACCGCTGTCGAGCACTTCGGGGGCGTGGACATCTGTGTCAACAACGCCAGCGCGATCGCCACCGAACCCACGGACAAGCTCTCGGCGAAGAAGTACGACCTGATGCAGGACATCAACTGCAAGGGCACGTTCCTGCTGACCAAGGCCGCACTGCCGCACCTGCGCGAATCGGCCAATCCGCACATCCTCACCATCGCCCCGCCGGTGAACATGAACCCGGCGTGGCTCGGCGCCCACCCGGCCTACACGCTGTCCAAGTACGGCATGTCACTGCTCGCGCTTGGCTTCGCCGCCGAATACGCCGAGGCCGGCATCGCGTCGAACTGCCTGTGGCCAGAGACCTACATCGCGACGTCGGCGGTGTCGAACATGCCCGACGGTGACGAGCTGCTGTCCTCGTCGCGCAGCCCGCAGATCATGGCCGACGCCGCCGTCGAGATCCTGTCCCGCCCGGCGCGCGAGACCAGCGGCCACTGCTACATCGACTCCGATGCGTTGGCCGAGGCCGGGATCACCGACCTGAGCCAGTACGGCGGTGGCGACAACCCGATCCGGGACCTGTTCCTGGACTGAATCCAGGGTGCGCGTTCTGCCGAAATGGCACTTGCGAAAAGCGAGAATCGCATTACCATTGAGGTCAACCTAACTCGGATCCGTCATCTCGACTTGGGCGGCGCCCGACACATCAGGCCGGAGGTAACCGTGACCGCATCCGTTTACAACACGCCCGTCCGCGTCACGGTTACTCCGGCACTGGACTATTTCGAAAAGTGCCCGAAGTGCGGTTATCCGGCCGAGGCGGTCTCGACCGTCCGGACCTACGCCACCGGCAGGGTCACCACAGAACTCGTCGCCACGTGTGGAATGCCGTGCGGATGGCAGTCGACAACGTAGGCCGGCCGGGACCATGTACGTCTGTCTTTGCCACGGGGTGACCTCGCGAGAGGTTGCGGAGGCCGTCGCCGACGGCGCGTGCACCTCGAACCAGGTCGCGGCAATGTGCGGCGCGGGTTCGGATTGCGGACGCTGCCGCCGCACAGTGCAGTCGATCATCGCCGCGGCGAACGACACGAACGACTCCCGCACCGCCGAGTGCACGCCACTGCATCCCCGACCCACGACCTCCGCGTGCACGCCGCTGCACGGCCGCACCGTCGCCATCGCACGACCGGCCTGAGCAGACGCCCCACCCGAAGCCTCACCTCGCGGGCCTACGATTCCGGTACCCGCACATGGGAGGTTTCGCGTGAAAACGAGGGGACTGGCCGATATTGCCGCCGGTTGCGCGTCTCTGTCCGTCGGCGACGACATGCTTCCGGCGGAGCCGCTCGTCCTCGTCGACCTCGATCGTGACGAGTGGTCGCATCTCGACGACGCGGTGGCAGCACTGCGGACCCGCTCGGTCGTGGTGGTCGGGGTATCGAACGACCCGCTGCCAGGCCATGCCGCGCCACTACTCGAGGCATTCACCTGCACGCTCGCACCGAACGGTCCCGGACGCAGCTGGGCCAAGGGAACGGCCGAGGAAGTGGACGCCATCGAGACCGTCGTGGCGGCGGCACCCCGCGCGTCGATCGCCATGGCCGGACTACTCGACCTCACCAGCAGCACCGACGTACGGAACGGACTGATCGCCGAATCCCTGGCGTACTCGATGCTGCTTGCCGGACCCGAGTTCGCGGATTGGCGCACGAACACGCCCCGCCGAACCGTGCCCGACTGCGCCCAGCCCGTTCTCCTCGATCGCGACGGCGACGTACTGACCCTCACCCTCAACCGGCCCGAGCGACACAACGCTTTCGCCGCCCAGGTGCGCGACGGTGTCATCGAGGGTCTCTCGGTTGCCGAGTACGACGACACCATCACGCGGGTGGTGCTGCGCGGCAATGGTCGATCGTTCTGCAGCGGGGGCGATCTCGACGAGTTCGGCACGGCGACCGACGTCGCCGCGGCCCACTTGGTCCGGTTGCAGCGCAGCGCGGGGTACGCCGTGCATCGCATCGCCAACCGAGTGACTGCGGAATTGCACGGCTCCTGCATCGGCGCCGGCATCGAGGTACCCGCATTCGCGGCACGCGTGGTGGCACACAACGACGCCCGCTTCCGGCTACCCGAACTGACTATGGGCCTTGTGCCCGGCGCCGGCGGCACGGTCAGCATTCCCCGCCGAATCGGCAAGTGGCGCACCGCTTTTCTCGCCCTCACCAACCGTCCGATCGATGTGGCCACCGCCCTGGATTGGGGTCTGGTCGATGACCGAGCCTGAGCTCACTCCGCTGCAGGCCTGGGCCGCGTCGGGGGCGATGGCGCTCACGGGCCGATCCGGTGGACCGCCGCTGGCGGCGCCCGGTTCGGCCGCCACCATGGTGTCCGCGGCGCTGCGCGAGATCGCAATGTCCACCATCATCCGAACCGAACACGAGCCGAAGCTGCCGGGAATCGAGTTGCTCGGCGAACGCGCCGCGATCGCTGGACTGCATCGTGCCGGACCGTTTTCGTGCGGCGGCGCGTTCCGCGTGGTCGAGACAAACGACGGCCGTTTCGGGCTGTCACTCCCCCGGCCCGAGGACCTCGACCTGATCCCTGCGCTCACCGAGTCCGATTTCACGGGCGATGTATGGGCGACCGTAGCCGCGTGGGCTCGCACGCTCTCGACAAGCGAGGCAGCCGATCGGGTCGAGTTGCTCGGATTGGCAGGGGGCGAAATCCCCGATCCGGGCCGCACCACCAGGCCCGGCGTACTCGTCACCGAACACGGCCCACGCAGGCGTCGCCGCGACCGCCCTCGCATCGTCGACCTGACCGGACTCTGGGCCGGTCCGCTGTGCGCCCACCTTCTCGGGCTCACCGGGGCCGAGGTCGTGAAGGTGGAAAGTGTGCAGCGACCGGACGGCGCCCGCCGCGGCCCGGCAGCATTCTTCGATGTGCTGCACGCCGGCCATGCCATGGTGGCGTTGGACTTTCATGACCCAGGCGGAATCGCAGCGCTTCAAGGCATCATCGCCAACGCCGATCTTGTGCTCGAGTCATCCCGCCCGCGTGCGCTCGCACAGTTCGGTATCGATGCGAAAGAGGTTGTGTCGGCCGGAACATCATGGTTGTCGATCACCGCACGCGGCCGCGAGAGCAATGCGGTCGGCTTCGGGGACGATGTGGCCGCTGCAGCGGGATTGGTGGTGCCCGCCGGGTCGGACCTGCTGCCGTGTGGCGATGCGCTTGCCGACCCACTGGCCGGCGTCCGCGCTGCCGCGGCCGCGGCCGACGCCCTGTTCGCCGAGAACGCCCGCATGATCGACGTCTCCATGTTGCACGTGGCGGCGGAGGCGGCCGACGGGCCGAGCGAGGATCACCGCGTCCACCGGAGTGGCGAAACGTGGTGGGTCGAGACCGCTCGGGGACGTTTTCCCGTAGCCGATCCCGTGGCCCGCCGACCCCCGGCACCGGCGTCAGCATTGGGCGCGGACAACGAGCACTGGGTCGGAAAACGGTGACAACACTGCTGTTTCGAAACGCGGAGGTCGATGGCGAGCTGGTGGACGTGCGCGTCGAAGGTCACATGGTCACGGCCGTAGGCCCGGGCCTGAGCAACGCTGGTGCCGAACTCATCGATGCCGGCGGGGGTGCGCTGCTGCCGGGCCTGCATGATCACCATCTGCACCTGCTGGCGATTGCGGCAGCGC
The DNA here is from genome assembly GCF_001646865.1 of Aldersonia kunmingensis. Lineage (GTDB taxonomy): Bacteria > Actinomycetota > Actinomycetes > Mycobacteriales > Mycobacteriaceae > Aldersonia > Aldersonia kunmingensis. The sequence goes on from NZ_LRRB01000113.1 coordinate 14,741, forward strand.
GCCGCTCGATCGATTGTGGTTCCGCAGCGGTGCGCGATGAGGCCGGACTCCGCGCCGCGCTCGCCGTACCCGGCACCGGTTGGCTTCGCGGAACCAACTACCACGAATCTGTGGCCGGTGAGCTCGATCGCACGGTGCTCGATCGCTGGGTTCCTGATCGGCCCGTGCGGATCCAGCATCGCAGCGGCGCGTTGTGGATGTTGAATTCGGCTGCAGTGAAAAAGGTTTCGCATGTCCTCGATGGATCCATCGATGTCGAGCGCGACGGCGCGGGCCAACCGACGGGACGGCTGTGGCGTTACGACGACCGCCTGCGCGCCGCGCTTGTCGACGATCCGCCCGACCTCGGCCCGGTAGGTGCGGACCTGACCGGGTTCGGAATCACCGGCGTCACCGACGCGACTCCCGATATCGATAGCACGGCAATCGAACTCATCGCTGCGGCGCGCGAATCTGGAACACTTCCGCAGCGGGTCGTGCTGCTCGGCGCCGCGACCGATGCGCGCCTGCCCGCGGGCATCGAGGCCGGGCCGTACAAACTTCTGCTCCGCGATCACGATCTGCCCAGCTACGACGAGCTGGCTGCCCGTGTGGCGACGAGCCACGACGCGCACCGACCCGTCGCAGTGCATTGCGTCAGCCGCGAATCGCTGTTGCTCACCCTCGCAGTGCTCGCCGATATCGGCGCCGTCGACGGCGACCGCATCGAACACGCCGGCGTGGTGCCGCCGGGTGTCGGAGAGCAGATGGCCGAACTCGGCGTCCGCGTCGTCACCCAGCCCGGCTTCCTGCGCGAGCGTGGCGATGCGTACGCGCGCGATGTTGCGGAAGACGATCTCCCCCATCTGTATCCGCATGCCGGCCTGCTTGCGGACGGCGTATCGGTGGCCGTTTCCAGTGATGCGCCGTTCGGGCCATTGGACCCGTGGCAGGTCATCGCCGCTGCCGTCGAGCGCCGTTCTGCGGCCGGCGTTGTGCTCGGGGAGGCCGAACGTGTCTCGGCCGCAACCGCTCTCGCGGGTTACCTCGCACCACCCGACGATCCTGGCGGACCACCACGGCGAATCGTCCCCGGCGCCGCCGCCGATCTCTGCCTGCTGCACGCACCCGTCCGCACCGCGCTCGCCTCGCTCGACCGGTCGCTCGTGCGCACGGTGGTCATCGACGGCGTGGCGCACGTAGGCGAGCACCCGGCCAACCAGTAGCCGATCGGCTACCCTGGGGCCGTGACCTCCCCCGCTTCGGCTCCGGCACCGCGCCTGGACACGACACCGCGCAGCGGCGCCCAGACGCGCATTCTGGATGCCTCGCTCGAGCTCATCGGCGAGCACGGCGTGAGCGGCACATCGCTGCAGATGATCGCGAACAAGCTGGGCGTCACGAAGGCGGCGGTCTACCACAAGTACAAGTCGAAGGACGAGATCGTCATCGCGGTCACCGAGCGCGAGCTGGCCAAACTGCAGGACACACTCGACGCCGCCGAGGCGGAACCGCACCACTCGGCCGCCCGGACGTTATTGCTGGCCGCGGTGATCGATATGGCGGTCACGCGGCGCCGCTGGGTGAGCACGCTGCAGCACGATCCGGTCATCATCCGACTGCTCGCCGAACACGAGCCGTTCCAACTCTTCCTCAATCGGCTATACGCGGTATTGCTCGGCGAGGACGTCGGACCGCGCGCCCGCGTACTCGCCGCGATCCTGTCCGCGGCACTCGCCGGCGCGGTGATCAATCCACTCGTCGCGGACATGGACGACGACGAGTTGCGTTCCGAGTTGTTGCTGGTCACGCAGCGTTTGCTGCACGTCCCGGACTGACCGTTGCCCAGGGGTAGCCGATCGGCTACCCTCGCACACAGCCGAAGGCCTTCTTCGTCGCCGTCTCGCAGCGTTCGCTGCTTTGAAAGGGCGTGGCGCACTCATGCACATCCGCACCCAACTGATCAGCCTCTGGCTCGCCGTCTTCTTCGGCGCCATCCTGGTCGGCGCTTTTCTCGCGTTTCCCGGCTTCTTTCCGCCGATGTCACCGGCTACCCCGGCCGACGAAGTCGCCGAGTTCTTCCGCGACAACGCCCCGATGATCCGGTTCAGCATGATCGTGTTCGACGTCTGCGGCATCATGCTCGTGCCGTTCTTCATGGTCATCGTCGAGCAGATGAAACGGATGCTGACGCCGACGCAGGTCTTGCCGTACGCGTTCCTTGCCGCGGTCGCGACGGGCACGACACTTTTCGCCCTCTCAAACCTCTTCTGGCTCATCGCTGCATTCCGTCCGGAGCGCGACGCAGATCTCGTCATGCTGCTCAACGACATGGCCTGGATTACGTTCCTCGCGCCGGTCAGCATGCTCCTGGTGCAGTGCCTGGCGCTTGCGCTCGCGATCTACCTCGACGCCCGGCCGCAGCCGATTTTCCCGCGCTGGGTTGGCCACCTCTCCGTCGTCACGGCGATTGCCCTCGTGCCGTCCGCCGGTGCCGCGCTGGTGACATCGGGTCCGTTCGCCTGGGACGGGGCGATCTCGTTCTGGCTCCGGATCGTCGTCTACAGCGTGTTCCTCGTGGTCCTGATTGTCGTTGCGTGGGCTGCCGTTCGGCGTCAGGCCGCCGAGGAGAAAGCGCTCGCGAACGACGCCGCCGAACCCGTGGGCGCCGCGCAATGAGCAGCACCATCTCCACCGATCCGGTCACTGAGTCGGCGGAGGCGCCGGCCGCCGGGTCGCGTGAAAAGCTCGACCTTCGGATCGCCTTCTGGACGATCCCGGTCTACTACGTGCTTTTCGGTATCATCTTCGTTCCACTCGCCCGGGTGATGCCACCACCAAAGCCCGGGCTGTCGACTCAGCAGATGGTCGATTTCGTCGAATCGCATTCGCTGACGATCAAGATCGGTTTCGGGATCCTGCTCGTCGTGATCGGATTCGCCGCTGTCGCCAACGCGTTGATCGCGCTACAAATCAAGCGGATGTCCGTGGGCTCGGTATTCGCGTATTCCTACATCGTGGCCTTGGCGGTAGGCGCTCTTCCCGGTTGCCTGATGTGCGCGTTGAGCTTCCTGACCGCGACGCTTCGGCCCGAACGCGATCCGCGAATCATCGCTTTTCTCTACGACCTGGGGATGATGACCTTCGTCGGATCGCTCGGCTGTTTCGCCACCGGGTATATGGTTCTTGCTCTCGCCATCTTCCTGGACAAGAACGAGATCTTCCCGAAATGGTTTGCCTACATCACGATTTGGCAGATCGTCACCGAACTGATGGCCGCGCCGATCTTCATCTTCACCGACGGCCCGTTTGCGTGGGACGGCTCGATCAGCTTTTGGCTTGGCACCGCGATCTTCGGTATCTGGGAGTGCTGCCTGATCGTGCTGCTTTACCGCGCCGTACAACAGCAACCCGCCAACGAGCGTGTTCCGGACTGACCAGATGTGCCCGATGCACCGTCGAACGAGGAATCGCGTATGACCGAGACCGAACTCGCGCCTCCCAAGGCGCCCGCAGCCGCATCACCCAGCCTGCATCAGCAGGGCGATACGAGCATGTGGGTGTTCGTCATCGGCGACCTCTTTATCTTCGGCGCCTATTTCGTCATCTTCATGATTCAGCGCAGCGAGAACCGCGATGCGTTCCTGGCCGCGCAGGAGCACCTGAATCTAGATGCCGGATTGATCAATACGCTTGTCCTGCTGACGAGTTCGTGGTTTGTTGCGCTTGCCGTCAATGCCGCACGAGCGGGCGAGGGGCAGCGGGCCACAAAGCTCACGCTGCTCGGTGGTCTGTGTGGAATCTTGTTCATCGCCATCAAGGCGTACGAATGGATCTCCGAGATCCGGATGGACAACACCATCACCAGCAGTGATTTCTTCATGTACTACTACATGCTCACCGGCGTGCACCTGTTCCACGTCGCGCTCGGGTTGGTCATCCTCGGGGTCGTCGTGGCCAACCTCCGCAACAGTGAACTCCGACGCGTGTCGATGGTCGAGAGCGGCGCGATCTACTGGCACCTGGTGGATCTGCTCTGGGTCGTCATTTTCGCGCTGATCTACGTGATGAGGTGAACCAGTGAGGATTTCCGCGAACGCTCGCGTCACCTACGTCTGGGTGGTGCTGTGCGCGGTGACCATCCTGTCGGGCGGCCTCGCCCACACCCGCTCGGACGGCGCTTACGTCGCGAGCACAACGATCACGCTCGCGGTCCTCGTGATCGGCCTGATCAAGGTGCGGCTGATCACGCAGAACTTTATGGAAGTACGTGTCGCGCCCACCTGGTTGCGCCTCACCGTCGACGGCTGGCTGGTGCTGTTCTGGGGCAGCGTCATCGCGATCTACCTGATCTAACGCTCGTTCTTGCGGTCCCAAACCCGAGCGAAACTTGTTCTTGGGTGCGAAGTTTCGTCCCCGTTTACACAATTTGCACCCGCTTGGACCGCGTAACCTGGCCGATCAGCGCGGGGTGACCCCGTCGAAGAGCAGCGCGATGAGGCGTTCGGTCGCGGGCATCCCCGAACAGTCGGTTCGGCGATCGACCATCCCGATCATGTTGGCGACGGTGAACAATTCGTCGATTTCGAGATCCTGACGCGCGGCGCCGGACTCCTGGGCACGGGTAAGAACCTCCCGACCGACCTCACGAATCCCCGCGCACGAGGTGAACAGCGGAGAGTCGGGATCCTGACCCGCCGCGATGATCGTCTCCGGTAAACCAGCGAAGCTGCCGACGTGCCGGGCGAGATCCCGGATCCACTGCGCCAAACCCTCTTTCGGTGAGGCAGTGACGGCGTAGGCCTTCGCGTCGGCGGTCAGTCGGCCGACGTTGTGGCGCAGCGCTGCCGCCAACAGCAGGTCTCGGGTGGGGAAATGGCGATACAACGTGCCGGCACCGACGCCCGCCTTCTTCGCGATCTCGTCGAGTGACGCATCGACGCCCTGCTCGAGGAAGTTCTGCGTCGCGACCTCAACGATGCGCTCGTAATTGCGCCGCGCATCCGCACGCATCGGTTTGGCTGCCGGGTCGACCACCTGCTGTGGCATGAGTCACATCACCTCACGTTGCCTAACCGGAGAAACTCTCCGTATAGTTCAACCGGAGCCACTCTCCACTTGGAGAGCTTCTCCGCTTACGCCGAGACTACCTCCTCCACCAGGCAAGGAGCCCGTGTCCGTGGCAATTACCCTGACCCCCACCGTCGACCAGGCCGTTTCCCGGCGCGCGTGGTTCGGCCTCGCGTTCATCGTGACGAGCCAGCTCATGATCGTGCTCGACGGCACGATCGTCACCATCGCTCTACCGGACATTCGCGATGACCTCGGCTTCTCCGCAGTCGACCAGTCCTGGGTGATGAACGCCTACGCGCTTACCGTCGGCGGCCTGCTGCTGCTCGGAGGTCGGGCAGGAGACATCATCGGCCGCCGCCGCGCCCTCATCGTCGGCACCACGATCTTCACCCTGGCATCCCTGCTCGGCGGGTTCTCCACCACCGGATGGATGCTGATCCTTGCCCGCGTCGCGCAGGGTGTCGGCGCTGCGCTCGCCGCCCCCACCGCACTTGGGCTGATCGCCGAGAACTTTCCGGACGGCCCCCACCGCGCCCGCGCCATTTCGTGGTTCTCCATCGGCGCGGCCTCCGGCGGTGCAATCGGCCTGATCGCCGGCGGTGTCCTCACCGCGCAGTTGTCCTGGCACTGGGTGATGTTCGTCAACGTGCCGATCGGACTGGCCGTTCTTATCGGCGCACCGCTCACCGTGTCCGAGAGTTCGCGCATCTCAGCACGATTCGACATACCCGGCGCGATTGCGTCGACCGTTGGTATGACCGCGATTGTGCACGGCTTCATCCGCGCGGCCGAACAGCGCTGGACCGATCCCATCGCGCTTGGCTCGCTGGTGCTCGGCGCGGGCGCGCTGATCGTCTTCGCCCTCGTCGAGCGACGGACCGACCAACCACTGCTCCCCCGCCGCGTGATCGATTCCGCGGCGAAGCTCGCCCCCTTCGCCGCGATCCTCTTCATCCCCGGCGCCATGATCGGCATGTTCACCTTCGTCGTGCTCTTCCTGCAGGACGTCAAGGGCTACGACGCACTCGCGACGGGACTGGCATTCTTGCCCTTTATGGCCCTCAACATCGGCCTGGTCGTCACCGGCACCACCGCACGCGTTGTCGAGCGCTTCGGCGCAGAACGCACGGTCATCGGATCGCTGGTGCTCATGGTGGGCGGTTTGCTGTGGATGGCGCTGTTGCGGCCCGAGAGCACGTTCCTCGCTTCGATTCTCGGTCCGTCGCTGTTGCTCGGCGTTGGTGTCGGCCTGGCGTTCGTCCCGCTCAGCGCGCTTGTCGTGCGGAATGCGCCGATATCCGACACGGGCGCCGCATCGGGGCTCATGCAGATGGGCATCCAGGTCGGCGGCGCGCTCGGACTCGCAGTGCTGATGACGATCTACGGGCCACTACAGCGAAACGATCCGTCCGGAACGGCAATCGGTCCGACGCTCCTTGTCGCAGCGGTCTTCGCAGTGGCCGCGTTGATCAGCTTCACCACCCTGAGCAGCGCGCGACGCGAATTGCCACAAACCTGAGCGGAATCGTTGCCCTGCGGGGCGTGACTCGTCATCCTGTGTGCGTGGAGTGGTCCGGGATTGAGGATCTAGTCGTTGCCGAGCGGCCGGGGGCATGCCCGTCGTGTGCCCATTCGTCCGCGTCGACGAGTCCGGGTTGGCTCGACCGGTTTTTCCATCTGACCCCGCTCCCGGCCCGCTGCGCGGAGATCACGGAGATCGATCACGTCATGTGGTTCACCACGATGTGCCAATGCCGGCACCCGTTCCACGGCTCGTGAACGAAACATTGTGCACCGGACTCGCCGGATTCAGAAGCATTTCGTTCACGCAGATTCGATCCGAATCTGCCTCCAGCGCAGCGGTATTCGAAAAGCCGGCCATGCCCTATGGTGGGCTGCGGCATGACCCAAGCGTGAGAGGTTCGACATGAGAGTGACGGTGGTGGCGGGCAACCCCAAGGCGGGTTCGCGCACCCTCGAGGCGGCGAGTTTGGTCGCCGAAGCAATCGGCGGCCAGGCGCCCGATGCGGTGATCGACGTGGTCGAGCTCGGACCCGGCCTGCTCGGCTGGGGTGACGAGCAGGTCGCGGCGGCGGTCTCGACGGTGGCCGAGTCGGACCTCGTGGTGTTCGGCAGCCCGACCTTCAAGGCCACTTATACCGGCCTGCTGAAGTTGTTCCTCGATCAGTTCGCCACCGGTGATGGACTGCGCGATGTGGTCGCGGTACCGGTGATGCTCGGCGCGGGACCGGCGCACGCGCTCGCCCCGGACCTGCTGCTCAAGCCGGTGCTCGTCGAACTCGGCGCGGCGACGCCGGCGCCCGGTCTGTATCTGCTCGACAGCAGCTACACCACCGATGGCCGGATCGCCGAGTACGCGCAGCGGTGGGCACCGGTCCTGCTGGCCGCCACCTCCGTTCGGGCGGGTCGCGCATGAAGACACTCGAATCGCTGGAACCGACGATCCTGCGCGAGGCCTTCGGGCATGTCCCCAGCGGCGTGGTCGCAGTGTGCGCCGAACTGGACGGCGATCGCATCGGCCTCGCGGCAAGCACGTTCGTACCGGTCTCGCTGGATCCGCCGCTCGTCGGCTTCTGTGTACAGAACACGTCCACCACCTGGCCCCGCCTGTCGGCGGTACCGAACCTCGGCATCAGCGTGCTGGGTGAGGCGCATGATGTCGCCGCGCGCACGCTCGCCTCGCGCACGGGTGACCGGTTCGACGGCCTACACACCGAGACGAACGAGCGCGGTGCCCTGTTCATCGGCGGTGCGAGCGTGTGGCTCGATGCCACGATCAGCGACCAGGTACCGGCCGGTGATCACACGATCGTCGTGCTGCGGATCGTCGAGGCGCACGTGCAATCCGAGGTCGAACCGATCGTGTTCCATCGCAGTTCGTTCCGGAGGCTCGCGTTCGACGCCCCGAGCTGACGCAGCAAAGGTCGACGTCGACCTAGGCTGACTGCCAATGAATCCGGCGACGCAAACCATCCTGCCCCGGGCTCGGCTGCGCCCACCGACCAACGGGCTCAGTGATGGTGCCCCGCATGCGGTTCGGCGGCCGGAACCGGAATCGCCGCGGCGGCTCCCGCCGGCGAACAGCATCGAAGATCACATGGGCCACGAGGAACGCGACACTCTTTCTCTGGTCCAAAGAGTCGTGACCGAGGAGTCGTACAAGCAGATAGAGAAGCGCATCGGCCGGGCGTATCCAATCCGGCTGACTCCAACGATCCTGCCCTGGGTATTCGAAGGGCTGACCGGCCCCGCCCGTGACGACCTCTGGGCCAAGGGCGACCTCGCGCAGCGAATCATCCACCGACTCGGCCACCGCAGGTTCGTGCGGCGGCACGACGCGGCATTCCGCTACGCCGGATCTGCGTAAACCGCGCAGATCACCGACGCAAGGTGTGCGACGGGTTCTCCCCCGGCGCGGACGGAGGTGCACGCGGCGCGGGCGATGTCGCCGAGCCCGATATCGGTTCCCACGTTCGCCTCGATGAACGCAACCGCACGCCGAAGCGCCGAGACAGTCCGATCTGCGGCTTTATCCAACCGATACCTCACGCCACCTTATGTGCGGCCATCTCGGATTGACATCGCTTTTCATGGGTATTCGCTCGAACGAGCGAAAGGTGTCACATGGCCGGACCGAATGGATTGTCACGCACTGTTGCCGTCGGCGCTTCCGCCGGTGGCGGGCAGGCGCTGACAAACAAGATGGGGTCGCGTCCGCTCGATCTTCCGGCCGCTGCCCTGTTCGAAGAGCGAGGTGAACGATCGACAGTCAGATGAACATCCAACCTCTCCTCGAAGTCGAGTCGATGCAGTACGACGATATCGTCGTCCTGCGCTTCCACGGCGTGCTCGACTCACGAACGTATCTTCAGATCCGCGAGACGATCACCAAGTGCTCTGCCGATTCCCCGCAGGCGATCGTGGTCAACGTCGATAACCTCGCGGTACCAGCCGATTCGGCGTGGGCCGCCTTCACCAGCGCGCGATGGCAGATATCGCGCTGGGTCGACGTTCCTCTCGTGCTCGTTGCCGCGTCATTGAAGGTGCGGGAAACGCTGCGCCGTAACGGGATAACCCGCTGGTGCCCCTGCTATTCGAACGAGTCCGAGGCGTGCCGCTTCGGCAATACCGGTGCTCGAGACTGCCGGTACGCCACGGCGAAACTGCCGATCACGGGCGGAAGTTCGGCAGCGCGGACCTTCGTAGGAGACACGCTGACGCACTGGTCGCTCGATCCCTATCGCACGACCGCGTTGGTGATCGCGACGGAATTCGTGGAGAACACGCTGCAGCACACGCCGTACGAGCCGACGTTGCGCCTGGAGTACCGGGAACCGAACCTCACCGTCGCAGTCGCCGACGACAGCTCCGAGCACCCGGTCCGTCGCGAGGATGAGCACGGCACAGTGGCGCTCTCGGGCCTCGGCATGGTGACCACACTGTCCACCGCTTGGGGCAGCACCCCGCGGGTGGATGGCGGAAAGGTCGTGTGGGCCGTCATTGGCCCTCGCGATGTCCTCTGACTCTCTCGTCACGAGGTCGAGAGCTACAGCGAATACCTCGACCTGCTTCAGGTCAGCGCCGACCCTCAAAGATACGCGGAGCTGCGCACTTCGCTACGTTGTTCCGGAGCAGCTTTCGATTCGTCTGCATCGCCTGCTCGAAGCCGAATCGCCTCGCCCGCGAAGAGTGGGCGTATCCACCGAAGAGGAGACACACCGATGGCATTGCCGCCGATTCTGGCCGACCGGCTCCGACTGCCCGTGGTGGCGTCACCGATGTTCATCGTGTCGAACCCGGACCTCGTCATCGCGCAATGCAAGGCGGGCGTCGTCGGCTCCTTCCCCACCCTCAACGCGCGCCCACAGAGCCAGCTGCGCGAATGGCTGACGCGGATCACCGAGGAATTGGCCAAGCACGACGCCAACAACCCCGACACTCCGTCGGCGCCGTTCGCGGTGAACCTGATCGTGCACAAGTCCAACGAGCGCCTCGAAGAAGACCTCGCGACCGTCGTCGAATTCGAGGTGCCGATCGTCATCACCTCGCTCGGCGCACGCGCGGACGTCAACGACGCGATCCACGACTACGGCGGAATTGTGTTGCACGACATCATCAATGACCGCTACGCGCGCAAGGCCATCGAGAAGGGGGCCGACGGCCTGATCGCCGTATCGGCCGGCGCCGGCGGCCACGCCGGGACGCACTCCCCGTTCGCGTTGATCCAGGAAATCCGCGAGTGGTTCGACGGCCCGCTGCTGCTGTCCGGCTCGATCTCGCACGGCCGCTCCATCCTCGCCGCGCAGGCCGCCGGTGCCGACCTCGCCTACATCGGCTCCGCGTTCATCGCGACCGAAGAGGCCAATGCGGCCGAGGCCTACAAGCAGATGATCGTGGACTCGGCCGCAGCCGACATCGTCTACTCGAACCTGTTCACCGGCGTGCACGGCAACTACCTGCGCGGGAGCATCGTCGCTGCCGGTATGGACCCGGACAACCTGCCCACGTCAGACCCGTCGGCAATGAACTTCGGCGCCGGCGAGGACAGCGCGGTCTCCGAGGCCAAGGCCTGGCGCGATATCTGGGGTGCGGGTCATGGTGTCGGCGCCGTGGAGGCCGTGGTGCCCGCAGCGGAGCTGGTCGAGCGGCTCAGCGACGAGTACGCCACGGCTCGGGCGGCACTGCTCGGAGCCTGACGCACAGCCTCAGCCGCTCGCGGCACCAACCAGCCGGACAAGCCTGTGCTCCGAGCACAGTTCAACTAGTTGATCGACCGCGTCCTCGATTCCTGATGCCAGTTCATCGACATCGGCGGCAGTGTCGTAGTCGCCGGTGATCCCGAAGGCCAGTGTGTCGGCGTAGCTGAGTATGGCGACCCCGGTGCGGAGTTGCATCGCGATCGGCGGAACCGGAAGCAGGTCGACGACTTCGCGGCCCAACAGATGCAGCGGGCGGCTGGGCCCTGGCACGTTCGTCGCCAAGGCAACGACACCGTGCTGCGGTAGCCGGGTCAGAGCCCGAATGGTCCACGCGCTCAAGGCAAACGGCACGAAGCGGGCGACCGCATCCACAGCGGCCTTGCCGGCCTGCCGCTGCCCTCCGCCCTTCGCCCGGCTCAGTCGATCGTGGACCGCGAAGAGTCGCTGAACCGGGTCGGCGATGTCCACCGGCAGGAACGGCAACATAATCGATACCTGGTTGTCGGTTCGGCCTGTATCCGACCTGCGCATCGACACCGGCACGAGCGTGCGCAGCGCGCGCGGGGTCGGCTGTTCGCCACGGCGCAGCAGCGCCCGTCGATAACTCGCCGACAGCGCAGCAAGCGCGACGTCGTTGACGGTGACCCCCAAAGCGCGTTGCACGGTCGCAATATCGCTGAGCGACACCCGCGCGACAGCGTAGCGACGCTGGGTGGTGATAGGACCATTCAGTGAGGTCTGATCGCCCGGCACCATGACCCCCGCGGCGATCTCGACTGCCCCGGACACACTGCGGGCCGCCGCCCGCGCCAGTCGGACGGGCATGGCAAGGGCCGAAAGCGGCAGACGGAACGTGTCTTTCATCGAGCGTGGGTCATCGGCCGCGGTGCACTCTTCGGCATTTCGAAGCCGGTCCGCGAACGACGAAACATGCCCCTCATCACACAGCCCGGCCATCATTCGAGTCGCGGAGATGCCGTCCGCGATGCAGTGATGAACCTTGGTCAGCACCGCCCATCGCCCTTCGGCGAGACCCTCGATAATCCAGCACTCCCACAGCGGTCGATCGCGATCGAGCCGCTGCCGCATCGCGTCGCCGACGAAGGAGACCAACGCCTGCTCGTTTCCCGGTGCCGGCAGCGCAGCACGTCGGACGTGGTGAGCGAGATTGAAGCTGGGGTCGTCGACCCACTCCGGAGCGCCGAGATCGAACGGCTTGGTGCGCAGAACCTGGCGGTACCGAGGTTCCGACAGCACACGCTCGGAAAGCATGTCGATTATGCGGTCGTGCTCGGGAATTGGGCCGTCGACTATCGCGAGCCCGCCGATTGCGAGGCTCACGTGCCGGTCGGCGTCCTCGGCCTCGAGGAACCCTGCGTCGAGCGCGCTGAGATGCTCCATGGCCATCCTTCCCTTGCGGGTCCCCTCACGGTCTCTCCCGCCGCACGCGAGGGGAGGGCCGCAGGTCACCAATCTCGAGGGCCGATGGCCCTCCTACCAGGCCGGGACGCTAGGCGACCGGTCCGCCGAGCGAGGTAATCACCGCATCATCGGGAAGCTTCGACTCACTCGAGCACGCCAGCACCTCTTCGAATCCTTCGACGATCGCCGCTTTGCATTCGGCAAGATCGGGTACGGCTGCGGCGTCGGCGTGGATGCTGACGCAGCACCGCGACATATGCGACATCAGCGTCACGTTGAACGCCGCACCCAGCGTGGGACCGAAAGCGTAGAAGCCGAGAATTTCTGCGCCGGCAACGAACGCCGGTATGGGTGACCCGGGCACATTCGACGCCACGAAGTCGACATGTTTTAGCATGTCGCCGAGCGTCGAGGCGGGAAGCACGTTGAATGCGCCGGCAATCGCGGGCGAGAACGGGATCGCCGGTTCGGCGCGCCACTCTGCCACCACGGACTTGATATCGCGCATCAACGCCGCCGGATCCGAACTGCTCGTCGGCAGGGTCATGCGCGCCAGCGTTATCCGGTTGCCACCGATCGGATCGCCCTTGGCCCGAAGACTGATGGGCAGGGTGACGCGCAACTCCGGTGCTTCTGTTCCGTGGCGGTCGTGGTACTTCGCCATCCCGAGCAGGACGGCGGCAAGAAAAGCGTCGTTGATCGAGACTTCGGCGGCACGCGCCGCCGATCTCAATGCGTCGAGGGAGACGTCGAGGACCGCAACGTCACGCCGGGTGCTGCGCTCGATCATCAACGGTGACAGTGTCGTCAGGATCGGCCG
>NZ_LRRB01000220.1 GCF_001646865.1 Aldersonia kunmingensis
GTGCCGCTTTCTCTCTCGACCCCCTGCCCAGGTTATTGAACACTTGTCGGGGTTGTGCCGCTTACCGCGGACTGAGAACTGAAGGGATGGGCGCACACGATGACGGAACCCAAGGAACAGCGCCGGGGTCGCAAGATCGCGATGACCACGGAGGAGCGCGACGACTTCCTGGCAGGCGAGCACACCTGCCGGGTCGCGACGGTCGGCGCGGACGGCCGTCCGCACGTGGGCCCGCTCTGGTACGTCTGGGACGGCACCGCGCTGTGGCTGAACTCGATCGTCAAAAGCCAGCGGTGGACCGATGTCGTGCGCGACCCGCGGGTGAGCGTCGTGGTCGACGCGGGTGAGGCGTTCCACGAACTGCGCGGGGTCGAGGTTCTCGGTCGCGCAGAGGTCGTGGGTGACGTTCCGCGGGGGACCGACCTGAACGAGGTGCTCACGGAGCCTGAGCTGCTGTTCGCACGCAAGTACCTCGGAGGCGACGTGTTCTTCGCCGATGGCAGGCACGCGTGGTTGCGGGTCGTGCCGGAGAAGGTCGTGAGCTGGGACTTCCGCAAGAACCCGCTGCTGAAGCCCGCTTGACCAATCCTGGGTGTCGGCCTATGGTTAACCCATCGGTTAATTAACTAGGTGGTTATGTACGATGGCCGAAGACCAATTGAGTGCCACGTTTGCCGCCCTCGCCGATCCGACGCGTCGGGCGATCCTCGCCCGGCTCGCGGACGGCGAGGCGACGGTGACCGAACTGGCCGAGCCCTTCGAGATGAGCCTTCCGGCGATCTCCAAGCACCTGAAGGTGCTAGAGCGTGCCGGCCTCATTTCTCGCGGTCGCGAAGCGCAGTGGCGCCCCTGCCGGCTCGAGGCGCACCAACTCGTCCCGGCTACAGATTGGCTCGACGGATATCGGCGCCTGTGGGAGTCGAAGTTCGACGCCCTCGATGACCACCTCCGCCAGATCCAGGGAAAAGGAGAGTCGTCATGACCGAGTTTGCCCAGGGCGATGTCGCACTGTTGGAGACCGACACCGCAAAGGAGTTACTCGCCGCGAATATGCCTGCCCGGCTTGCGTTTACCGCATCCGATGGGACGCCGCGCGTGATCCCGATCAACTTCGTGTGGAACGGCGAGGAACTCGTGATGAGCGGATTCGCGCCCTCGCGTAAGGCACGCGCCATCCGCTCGCATCCCGACGTCGCAGTCACTATCGACACGAACGAGGCACCGCCGCACGTGTTGCTGCTGCGCGGCCGTGCCGAGGTGGCCGAGTCCGACGGCTTGCTGCCGGAATACGCCGAGGCCATGCGCAAGGGTGGCGAGGAGCCGGTGGCCGATTACCTCGAGGCGCTCGCCGCACGTGCGCCGCGGATGGAGCGAATCTCGTTGCGCCCCAACTGGGTCGGCGTGCTCGACTTCCAAACTCGTTTCCCCGGTGGGATGCCCGCATTCTTGCGCGGCGAGGGAGAGGAGTGATCGACATGAGCGACAACAACATTGACGAGTCGGCCGCGGCCGGCCTCCGCGAGTTCACCATCGTCCGCGAGTTCGACGCACCCCGCGCCCTGGTGTTCGAGGCGTGGACCGATGTCGAGCAAATGGCCAAGTGGGCGGGCCCGCGCGGCTTCACCACGCCCGCGTCGTCGATCGAGCTCGGCAGCAAGCCGGGCGATCCGCAGCGCATGACGATGATCGACGACTCGACCGGCACGGAGTACGCCACGACTGGACACCTGGTGGAGATCGTCGAGCCGGAGCGGCTGGTGTTCACCTGGGGTGACCCGACAATGCCGCAGGACGGCGAGCACGAGTCGGTGATCACCGTCACTTTCGCCGAGTCCGATGGCAAGACGACGATGACGTTCCACCTGCGTGCGTCTGATCCGCTGAGCCCTGAGGACGGGGCAAGGGAGGGGTGGGCTCAGAGCCTCGATAGGCTCGCCGAGACCCTGTCGTGACCGTCACGGCTGTAACAGCGGTCTCTCTGTTCCCGACAAATTGATCATCGGTTGGGGACGATCGGCGGGCTACACCTGAGCCCGCCGAATGAATGGGGATGGGTATGGAACTGCGCAATTTCTGGCGTCGTCCGGCGGAAGAGAACGTCGAGGGCGTAGATCGCAATCGCAAGTGGGCACGGCCGGCAGTTCTCGTGCCGAGCGCCCTCGGCCTCGCCGCGCTGGCGTCGGTGCCGTTTCTCGGGCTGTCCGGGAGCCACGGATACGAATCCGTCCTCACCGGCGCTGGAGCGCCTGGCTGCTACGACATGGTGAGCCTCGCGATTGGCGGACGTGGTGACGTGCCGAGCTCCAACGCGAACAACCAGTTCATCGTGGCCGCCGACGGCACGGTGCTGCCCGCGTCCAAGTCGGGCAACTACAGCAGCCACTGGGTGGACCCCGTGGTCAACGCGCCGAACGCGACGGTGGGCTCCGATTCGTACGCCGCGATCTATGTCGACTACCCGGCGAACATGGACTCGTACGAAAACGCGGTCAACGCAGGCGTCGCGAATACGAAGACCGTGATGCAGTCGATCGCGAAGGAATGCCCGGACACCAAGTTCTCCGTGGTCGGGTACAGCGAGGGCGCCGACGTGGCGCGTCGGCTCGCCATGGACGTGGGCAACCAGCCAGCGGACGACATCACGATCGTGGATCCGAACTCCGTCGTCGGCGTCGTCATCCTCGCGGATGCGGGCCGTGCGGCCGGTGAGGGACCGTTCCCCGGCGCGAAGGACCCGAACAACCCGGACAACTTCGATGTCGCCTACCAGAACGGCACCAACGCGGCGGCCGGCCAGGGCGCAATGCCTGGCACAGGCGGTAGCTTCGGCGCCCTCGACGGCAAGGTCGCCTCGTTCTGCTCCGAGGGCGACCTCACCTGCGCGATGCCCGAGAGCACCTCGTTGCTGCATCTTGCGGTAAACGTCGCGCGGCAGGTGAATGTGGATTCCCTGCAGCGGGATGGGTTGACCGTCGCGAACGGTCCCGAGGTGGCCGCAGTCATCGGGCGCATCGCGCTCGCTGCCTTGAATGAGATCGCCACGCAGGACGACTGGATGCAGAGCGACGAGACCTTCCTGGATGTGCTCATCAAGGTTTCCGACCCATACTACGAGCCGGAGACGACCGCGACGCCGGGGGAGATCGCGCAGTTCACCACCAGGGAATTGCTCAACGTGGCCTACCTGCCGGCGAAGATCCGCAACGAGGTCATCGGCGCGATCGAGGACAACCAGAACACCATTCAGGTGGTCCAGAATGATCCGTACGCGCTGACGCTCGGCCCGGATACCGGTCACCACTTCGACTACTGGCGTGACGCGGACGCCGCGAACGGCAAGGACATGACCTCGGCTCAGTACGCCGCGGCCTGGTTGACGCACCTGGCGGAGGAGGCCGAGAAGGGCCAGCCGAGCACCACCGAGTTGCCCGACGCGGTTGATCTCGCCGGCTCTGCCGCAGCCTCCGCCACAGCTTCGGCATCCGCGACGCCGAAGGCGGCGCTTCCGACCTCGAAGGTGAAGGCCACCGTGGGTGCCAAGTCCGTGGCCAGCACCGACGCAGCCACCACGGATGCGACCACCACGGACGCGACCGCCACCGACGCGACGACAACGTCGACCGAGGCGAGCACCACGACGGAGGCTGCGGCCGACGCGTCCGCTGAGGTGACCACCACGGAGGCGGCGCAGGCTCCGGCCACCCAGGAAGCCGCATCGGCTGCCGAGGGGCTCATCCCCGCGGGAAGCAAGGCCGCCGCGGTGACCACCACCACCGAGCCGGTCCCGGCTCGCTGAGGCACAGGTTCTGAGCAGCGCCGATCCGGCCGATCATCAGGCCGGATCGGCGTTTGCGTTGTGTGCCGTGTGAAGGATCAGCCGCAGGTTACGGTAGGTTGTGACCTTGATTGGCCTTCGTAGCTCAGGGGATAGAGCAACCCTCTCCTAAAGGGTAGGTCGCAGGTTCGAATCCTGCCGAGGGCACAAATACAGAACCCACCGCTGGCTTTGGCGTACTAGGCCAGCGCGTCCTTCAAGGACTCGGCAATCGACGAGCAGGCGTCGTCGACGTCGTCGAAGAATCGACTGATCGGCTGTGGTTCGAATTCGCCGCCCCGGGTCAGAACGTGAATGACCGGATGTGGGTCCGACTCGGTCGGCGGCAGTGCGCGCAGGACAAGGACGATTTGCGGCAACTCTTGGTCGCTCATGCGTGCATTGTGCGCGTGCTCAACCGCTTTCGAACGTGAAATGTGCGACCCGATATTCCCATTCTGGAACTAACGTGCCGCATTCTTCGGCGAACCCTCGGGCGGATTCGCCGCAAACCACTTCGCGTACCGATCCGCGAGCGGCGCAGCGGTAACCCCGTGCAAGAGAATCGACAATCCCACCGTGAGCACCGCCGTGGTCACGAGCAACGTCTCGCCCGGCAACTCGTCGTGCTCTTCGAGCACAAGAATGATGAACACAATTGTGGCCAATCCGCGGGGGCCGAACCAGCCGAGGAATGCGACAGTCGGCAGTCGTGCGCCGGATTTGACCAGTGACATGGCCACCGGCACCATCCGGATAAACGTGAGGCTCAGTAGTGCGTAACCGGCCATCGCCCAGGACAATTCGGTCAGCGCAGGCCCGAGGAGCACAGCTCCGAAGACCATGAAGGTGATGGCGCTGAAGATGTCGCCGAACTCGTCGATCAATCGCGCAGGGTCTGCCTCATGGTTCTCCTGCAGGATGGCGCCGAAGACGAGACCGCCGACGAACGCGGCGATGAAGCCCGAGCCGCCGAGCGGGGTCGCGCACGTATAGGCGAGAAGCGCGGCGGCAACGGGAATGATCGGACCCCACATGGGTTCGATCCAGCCGCGACGGCCGGCGTAGACGGTGATCGCGGCGGCGACGAATCCCGCGACAGCGCCGGCAAGTGCGCCGTAGCCGATCTGCTCGGCGAGCAGCCGGACGGCGGTACCCCCGCCGATCGCGCCGGACTCCGCATGGGCGATAGCGAGCACGATCAGGAAAACCGGTACGCAGATGCCGTCGTTGAGACCGCTCTCGACGTTGAGGCCCTGACGAATCTTGGACGGCAGGCTCGGCAGGATGACCACCGCCTGTCCCAGTGCGGCATCGGTGGGCGCGAGAATCACCGCGAGCAGCAGCGCCTCGGGCCAGGCGAGATCACCGAGAACGACGAGCGCGGCACCGAATCCGGCGGCGATGGTCAACGGAAGGCCTATGCCGAGGAGTCGTTCGGGAATCATGATTTCGCTCCGCAGAGCGGAGACATTCACCTTGGAGGCATCCGCGAAGAGCACCAGACCTAGCGTGACCTCGGCGAGCAGTTTCACCGACTCGCCCGCGACTTCGACGTCGATCACATCGGCAAACTGGGTGCCGAGTAGCAACCCGGCGATCGTGAACACGATCGGCGGAGTAATTGGCGTGCCCGCGAGACGGCCCGAGACCATCGCGAAGACGAGCAAAGCTCCTGCGATTGCGGGGAGGGCCCACGTCATCGAACCGTCCTAGGGTCGAATCACTTCGTCGTGGGCCAATCCTTGCCGGATTCCGGCGAGTGCGCGCGCGATCCCGAATTGTGCTCGCGTTTCGCCTGGCTCGAGCGTCGGCGGGGATGAACGATGGTCATATGCCGAACGTGGACGTATCCACCCAGATCGTCATCGAATGCCCGCTGGCGGAGGTTGCGAGCTATGCGTCCGATCCCGACAACGCGCCGAAGTGGTACGTGAACATCGACTCGGTGGACTGGCTGACGCCGAGGCCGGCAGAGCTGGGTACGCGGGTCGCGTTCCGGGCGCGATTCCTCGGTCGCACGCTCGAATACACCTACGAGTTCCTCCGGTATGAGCCGGAACGGCTGCTGGAGATGCGTACCGCCGAAGGACCGTTCCCGATGTCGACCATGTACGCGTGGACCGCGGTGGACGACACGCACACCCGAATGACGCTGCGCAACAGTGGCTATCCGACCGGCTTCGGCAAGCTCGCCGCCCCGGTCATGGCGGCGGCGATGCGGCGGGCGAACAACAAGGATCTCGCCAAGCTGAAGGAGATCCTGGAGTCGAGCTAGTTCCCAGGTGCAGATTGTGTAAACGGGTGCGAAGTTTCGCCCCCGGCAACAAGGTTTGCACCCGTTTGGCCGTGCCTAGCGAGCTATTTCCCGTCGAAGCTCAGCCCGATCGGATTGGGCTCCGGCATGATTCCCGCGTCGCGCACCCGGCCGACCATCGGCTTCAAGAGGACCTGCAGTCGCTCGGTGCCTTCCGTTCCCAGCCGGTCCCACGGGGCTGAGGCGGCCCGGTCGGTGCCGGCCTCGACGGCGTCGCGGATCGCGCCGCCCTCGGTGGTGAGCTTGCCGTCCGAGTCGATCCAGCCGCGCTCGCGCAGAGCGAGGATCTCGGCGTTCCAGACGTCGTCGGGCCAGCCACGGGCCGCGCGCAGCAGGTCGGAATCCGCTTCGCCCGACGCGATCTTGAGGATGTGGCTGCCCACGGGGGAGACGTCGGCCGCGAGCAGGCAGGCCACGTGACCGTCGCCGCGATGCTCACGCAGTGTCGTCGTCGCCTGCCACAGCGCGGCGAGTGAATCGTCCGGGCGGAGCAGTGCCTGATTCCCCGCACCAAGCACCCGGCCCGCGCAGTCGGCGTATTGCGATGCGGTCCAGGTCAATTCGGCGGCTTCGTCGATTGCGGCCGGGTCTATCTCGGTGAGGATGCGGCGCAGCGCGGCTGTCGCGCCCTCGCTCCGGGCGCGCAGGATCGCGTCGATGCCGGCGAAATGCCAGGCATCCGGGAGCGCCCGCTCGGCGCGGCCGCGATCGAAGCCGTAGAACGTGGCGACCGCGACCTCGGGGCCGACCGGTCCAAGCGGCGCCACCCGGCTCGCGAAGTACCCCATCCAGAATCCGCGCAATCCGGCGGCGTCGGTCGCGCTACGAGCCTCGGGGGTGAAGTAGACGACCGCGTGCAATGGCTCGGTCAATTGCCACATCCGACGCGCGACATGAGTCATGGCGACCACTGTGCCAGCCGTCGCCCTCACGTGCCGAACATCGCGACCGAAACCCACAGCGCAGCAACGGACAACACAATGCCCGGGACAACGGTTCGCACCCCCAGCCGGACGAACTCCGAAAGAGGTGCGGGGGCGCCGTGGGCGGCCAGGACGCGTCGCCAGAGCAGCGTCGCGAGCGACCCCGCATGGGTGAGGTTCGGTCCGATATTCACGCCGAGCAGCACCGCGAGTACGGGCGCCGCGCCACCCGCGGCCGCGAGCGGGATGAGCACGAGTGCGGCGGGCAGGTTGTTGATCAGGTTCGCCAGCACCGCTGCAATCACTGCCAGCACGAGCAACTCGACAAACCCGCTGCCGGTCGGGACGAGTCCGTCGAGCGCGTCGCCGAGTCCGTTGTCGAGCACCGCCCGCACCACCACACCGAGCGCGAGCACGAACGCCAGGAACGGCACGCTTGTGGAGGCCGCCACCTCGCGCGCGGTCACCCTTCGACGCGTCAGCGAGTAACCGGCCAGCACGATGGCTCCGGTCGCGGCGGCCCAGATCGGATCGAGCCCGAACGCCGAGGTCACCACGAAACCCACCAGCGTCAACGCCAGTACCAGCACGGCGACGCGGGGGATGTGCGGTTGTCCGGTGTACTCCGGCGCAGTCGACGGCTGCGCGAGGTCACCTGCGAAGAACTTCCGGAAGACGACGTACTCGACGGCGATGATCGCCACGCTCGGCAATGCCATGAGCAGCGCGAACCGGCCGAACGAGAGATTGATGGCCGCGAACGCGAGCAGGTTGGTCAGGTTCGACACGGGCAGCAGCAGTGACGCCGAGTTCGCCAGATGCGTGCATGCGTACACGTGGGGGCGGGGTGGCAGTGCCAACCGGGCTGCGGTGGCGAACACCACCGGAGTCAGCAGGACGACGGTGGCGTCCAGACTCAGCAGCACGGTGGTGCCCGCCGCAATCGCGAACACGCCGGTGAGCAGGCGTTTCGGGGCCGCAGCCGCTCCGGCGCGGCCGGATCGCCGGGCCATGATCGCGCCCGCGGCGCGGAACAAACCCTCGGCTCCGCACACCTGCGCCAGGACGAGAACGGCACAGAGGAACCCGACGACCGGCGCGAGGTCTGTGATCTCCTCCCAGGCCGCGGCGGGTTCGACGGCGCCGACAGCGAGCAGGATCAACGCGGCAGGAACTGCGGCAACGGCCTCGGGCAGTCCGCGCGGCCGGATGCTGGCGAACGCGATGACAACGGCTAGCAGGCCGACCGACAGCGCCTCGGCCAGCGCGGATGGCAAGTGCTACTGCTCGACGAGCGTGGTGATCTGGAAGGTGGCACCCATCGGATCGGTGACACCGGCCAGCCGTCCGAACGGGCTATCCATGGGCGGACGAGGCACCTGACCGCCGAGCGCGATGATGCGCTCACACGCGGCGTCGGTGTCCTCGACACCGAAGTAGAACTGCCAGAACGACGGCACGCCGTCCGGCAGGACTCGGTCGGCGTCCATGATCCCGGCGAGCAGATGCTCGCCCGACCTGCCCTGCGCATATCGGAACTCGGCGGTGTCGCTGAGCAGGGTGTATGTCCAGCCGAACACCTCGCTGTAGAACGGCAGTGCGGCGTTGTAGTCCCGTGAGAACGACTCGAACCAGACCGGCGCGCCCGGTTCGTCGACGAGGCCGAAGCCTCGGTGCTGCTCGCCCTGCCACACACCCACGACGGCGCCGGCGGAGTCGGTGAACATTGCGACCGTGCCCTTGGCCTGCACCGGCATCGGCGGCAGGATCACCGTGCCGCCCGCCTCCGCGGCCTTCACGGCCGATTCCGCGGCGTCCACGCTGGACATGTAGACGCTCCAGATATTCGTGTAGGGATTGCCCTCCATCGCCGGCTGAGACCCGCGATGGGCTTGCCGTTCTTCCGGAACATCGTGAAATCGCCGAGTTCTGGATCACTGCTGTCGGAATCTCGGGTCCAATCGAATAACTCCGAATAGAAATTGGTCGCGCGTTGCATATCGGAACTGATCAGGTCGATCCAGCACGGCGCGCCGATTGGCGACGTGGGTTCCGGCACGACGGACTCCGTCCTCGAGGCGTGGGGGCGCCCCAAGACTACTCCGGCCGGGCGGTGCGGCGACGGGGTTGAACTTCTAGTGAAATACCTTGGGCGGCATCGGTTTTGACCGATCTCGGTCGATCGGAGTGAGTGGTTCGGGACTCGAAGTAGGAGTCGGCGCCTCGGCGCGAATCGCAGCGAGCAGTTCCTGGGCGCCGCGGTGCAGGTCGCGATGCACGCGTGGCGCGTCGGAGGCCAGCAGGTGGGACAGGTCGGGAGTCGTCAACGTGCGGTAGTAAGCGAGCACAACGGCCCGCCGCGCATCGGGTGGGAGGCCTTCCAGGGCCTTCGCCACGCGCGCCGAGTCGCCGTTGCGAGCGGGCATCATGGGCGCTGCTCGCGATCGAAACCGCACGTCATCGCCTAATTCTCGATCGGAATTGCGGACCTCGATAGCCACCCAGGGGGTGGAACCTACCCACCCTTCGCATCCCAAGGGCATGAATGAGGCATGCATCACGAAAAATTGCGAAAAGATCACGATCCGATATCGTGAATTTCAACGAGATCGAATCGTTATGAACTGACCGTTTATTTTTCGAGGTTTTTGATTTGTCTGATCACCGCACCACCGCCACGTCCATTCCCGCCACCGAACTCGCGCCGCTCGGCGCCACCGTGACCCGGCATCGCGCCGAGGCGCCCCGCCGAGGCAAGCTCGCCGGAGGAGCGGCGTCGCTGGCCATGGGTGCGGCGCTTGTCACCGGATTCCAGCTGGTCAGCCCGAGTGTTGCGGCTGCCGATCCAGTCACCGATGCGCACGATGCAGCTCTCAAGGCTGCCCGTGACGCCGCGCCGACCCTCCCTGCCGAGGTCAACGGCGCGATCGCGGGGCTCGAGCATGCCTACCAGGACTACATGAAGCAGTTCGCCCCGGCAGCGCCTGCGCGTCCGGCGTTCGTGCGCCCGACCGCCGGCCAGGTCAGCTCCGGCTTCGGCGGGCGCGGTGGCGGCATGCACTATGGCGTCGACTACGCCGACGCGATCGGCACCCCGATCCACTCGGTCAGCGGCGGCACCGTCGTCGAGGCCGGCCCCGCATCGGGCTTCGGACTCTGGGTCCGGGTCAAGCAGGACGACGGCACCACCGCCGTGTACGGCCACGTCAACGAGATCAAGTCGCACGTCGGCCAGCGCGTGGAGGCCGGTGACGTCATCGCCACCGTCGGCAACCGTGGCCAGTCCACAGGCCCGCACCTGCACCTCGAGATCTGGGATGCTTCCAACAAGAAGACCGACCCGGCGCCCTACCTCGCCGCGCACGGCGCCCAGGTGCCCTGGGGTCCGGGCCACTGAGGCTCGCAGCACTGACATTTGAATAACTCGGCGGATTCGCCGAAGCCACTACTGCGGCGAGAGTAACCACGGTTACTCTCGCCGCATGGATTTCGCGCCCTCGGCAAAGGCAGCCGACTTGCACAAGCGAGTTTCCGAGTTCATCGCCACCGAGATCGATCCGGTGGAGGAGAGCTATCACCGCGAGCTTCGCGCCCAGGACAATCCGTGGCAGGTGCTCCCGATCATCGAGGAGCTCAAAGCCAAGGCCCGCGCAGCCGGGCTGTGGAACCTCTTCCTGCCCGAGACACTGTCGAACACGGACTACGCACCGCTCGCCGAGTTGATGGGCCGCTCCGGCATCGCGCCCGAGATCTTCAACTGCAACGCACCCGACACCGGCAACATGGAAGTGCTGCTCAAGTACGGTTCGCCGGAACAGCAGAAGACCTGGCTGGAGCCCCTGCTCGAAGGCAAGATCCGGTCCGGGTTCGGCATGACCGAGCCCGCCGTCGCGTCCTCCGACGCCACCAACATGGAGTCGCGGGTCGTCGCTGACGGCGAGGACGTCGTGATCAACGGGCGCAAGTGGTTCACCACCGGCGTCGGCCACCCGAACTGCGCGTTCATCATCTTCATGGGCCTCACCGACCCCGAGGCGGATCGCCACCGGCGGCACACGATGGTCATCGTCCCAATCGACATCCCCGGCGTGACCATCGAGCGGATGCTCCCGGTATTCGGTATGCACGACGAGCCCTACGGCCACGGCGAGGTGAGCTTCACCGACGTCCGCGTGCCTGCCGCAAATGTGATCGCCGGGCTCGGCCGCGGGTTCGAAATCGCACAGGGCCGCCTGGGACCGGGCCGCATTCACCACTGCATGCGAGCAATCGGACTCGCCGAGAAGTCGCTCGAATTGGCCTGTCGCCGGGCCACCACACGTACCGCATTCGGCAAGCCGCTCGTCAATCTCGGCGGCAACCGTGAGCGAATTGCCAAGGCGCGCATCGCGATCGATCAGGCGCGGCTGCTGGTGCTCTACACCGCTTGGTTGCTCGACACGCAGGGTGTCGGCGCGGCGCTGTCGCAGGTCTCGCAGATCAAGGCGCTCGTGCCGAATATGGCGATCGAGATCATCGACATGGCCATCCAGTTGCACGGCGGCGCGGGCCTGACCGACGACTTCCCGCTCGCCGCGGCCTATGCGGGTATGCGTTCGCTGCGCTTGGCCGACGGTCCCGACGAGGTGCACCTCGGCGTCGTCTCGCGCATCGAACTCGGCAAGTACAAGGTTGGCCACTGATGGGCGCACCCACCCGCCGCAACATCCTCATCACCGGGGCGAGCTCCGGGCTCGGTGAGGGCATGGCCAGGCTGTACGCCGCGAAGGGCCGGAACCTCGCGCTGTGCGCGCGGCGGCTCGACCGGCTCGAGCAGCTCGCCGACGAACTGCGTACCGCGCATCCGGGTATCACCGTCGTCGTTCGTGAGCTCGACGTGAACGACCACGATGCTGTGTTCCGGGTGTTCGACGAATGCAACACCGAGCTCGGCGGGCTCGACCGGGTGATCGCCAATGCCGGGCTCGGCAAGGGGCAGCCGGTCGGCACCGGCAAGTTCTACGCGAACAAGCAGACCGCCGAGACCAACTTCATCGGCCTGCTCGCGCAATGCGAGGCGGCGATGGAGATCTTCCGGGCCCGCAACGCCGGTCACCTCGTAGTGGTTTCGTCGTTCGCATCGGTGCGCGGCGCTCGCGGCAACATCACCACCTACGCAGCGAGCAAGGCCGCGGCCGCGTCACTCGCCGAAGGGGTCCGGCTCGACGTCGCGAACGCCCCGATCGCTGTCACCACGATCAAGCCCGGTTACATCGAGTCGGAGATGGTGGCCAAGTCCGGCGGCGGGTCGATGACCACGTCGGCGGAGAAGGGTCACCGCGACATGGTCGCCGCGATCGACAAGGAACCGGCGAACGCGTTCGTGCCGTGGTGGCCGTGGGCACCGCTGGCGAAGGTGATCTCGGTTGCCCCGCTGCAGTTGCTACGCCGGCTTATGTAGTCAGCTGCCCTACGACACCTTCCAGTACTGCTCGAGCGCGTTCTGAATCTCCGGCAACACGGTGGTCGGGATCTTGCGCTCGTGCAGTACTGCGAGGACGCGTTTCACCTGCTGGCGCTTGCGCAGCTCGTAGGGATTGCCGACCTGGTGGTGCACGGGCGGGACACGCAGCAGCGGAAGTTCCGCGCCGGCGGGTTCATTCAGGTCGAGCGTCAGGGACCATGTGCGGTCGGCCTCGTTGGCGAACCGTGCAGCGCGCACATTCGTCCACGGTGTCCGCTGCGCTGCCCACGGGGTGGTAGTCACGATGCCGACGTCGTTGAGGACGACGGAATCGCGGGCGAACAGTGCGAGGGTCACCCCGATCCCGACCACCACGCCGATCAGCAGCCCGGTGAAGAAGCGGTTGCCGCTGAAGACGGCGACGACAACCGCGCAGATCACCGCTGTCACCACCACTCCGGCGGCCAGATAGATCGCGCCGCGCTTGACGGACACGACCCCCGCGCGCGCCGTCACGACGACGTAAGCGCCACAGCGGCCTCCGCGGTGTACACCAGGAAGGTCAAGGTCTCTTGGAAATAGAGCTGCACGCTGTCGGCGTCGTGGGACAGGTAGCCGATCGAGAGATCCTGGCCTACCTGTAGATCGAAATCGCCACCGCGCGTGGTCAGTACGAACGCGCCATCGATGGCCGGCGCCCAGATGATATCGCCTTCGATGAGCCGCTTGATGTGCTCCCGGATCGGGTAGCCGTGCTCGGTGGTCTCGCTGACCTTCGTGTACTCGTCCGCGGCAAGCAGCACAGAGTAGGGGCCACCGACACCGGCGAGGCGTAGCTCGCTCAATGCCTGGCTGATCGCCTCGGGCACAAGGCGGGGATCCTTCGGCAGCGCGATCGGTGCATTCGACGCGGAGTCACGGATGCCGGTGATCCCGGCCGCCGCGTAACCCTCGAAGATCGCACGGTCCTCGGCGAAGGCGATCTTGCGCGCGGCCTCCTTCACCGCGTCCCAGTCCGAATCCTGTGCGCCGCGCTCGACGTTGTCGATCTCCTCGCGCGACAGCGTGAACGGCACCTTCAACTCAACCAGTGGGGCGACCCGCCGTGACCACGCGAGCACACCTTCGGCGGGTGCAGCAATGGGGGAGGTCCGACCGAGGCCCACCGCCGAATAGTCCGGGCCGTGTGGTCCCGAGAGGTCGACGACGCGCCGACCGGCGCTGTGCCGCTTGAAGGTTCGCTTCGCCTCCTCCTCGATCGATGCCCAGGCAACGTCGGTGATCGGCGCGAGCTCGCGGTAGAGGTTGTTCATCAGCTCGGGTCCCCTTTCAGGCTTCCAATGCGCAGTGAAAAGTCGGGAGTGCTTGGGACGGAATCTGATTCAGGATCGACTGTATCCAGAACCTCGGCCGCCTGGGTGGGTGCCGGCGGTAGGTCGTCGAGGAAATCGATGGTCGGCGCAAAGAACAGGCAACCCGTCTGCGCCGTGGAGAAGTCCAGGATGCGATCGTGGCTGGCGTCCGCGGTGCCGAGAAACATCTGCTCGAGCATGGTCTCGGTGACGCTCGGCGTGGCCGCGTAGCCGATGAAGTAGGTGCCGTACACGCCATCCTTGACGCTGCCGAAAGGCATGTTGTGCCGCAGGATCTGGAGTTCGTTGCCGGTCTCGTCGCTCACCTGCGTCATCGCCACATGCGAGTCGGCCGGCTTCACGTCGTCGGCCAATTCGTAGTCGCCGAGCTTGGTGCGACCGACGATGTATTCCTGCTCCTCGGTCTTCAGCTCGTTCCATTCCACGATCGGGTGGAGGTAGCGCTGGATGATGACGTAACTGCCACCGCTGAACTCGGCATCCTCGTCGCCCACGAGTGCCGCTTCGCCCGCGGCAGTACCGGTCGGGTTCTCGGTGCCGTCCACGAACCCGAGCAGGTCGCGCTGCTCGAAATAGCGGAACCCCTGGGTGTCGTCGAGAACGGTGATCGCGTCGCCGAGGTTCTGCACGAGCCGCCCGGCGAGTTCGAAACAGGCGTCCATGGATTCGGACCGAATGTGGAACAGGATGTCCCCGGGCGTGGCAGGGGCGTGGTGCCGCTCGCCCTTCAATTCCCGAAAGGGATGCAGTCCAGACGGTTTCGGTCCGGCGAACAGTCGATCCCAGGCGTCGGACCCAATGCTGGTGACGCAGGACAGATCTGCGCCCGGCACCCGGAACCCGATCGCGCGCTGCAAACCCGACACTTCGGCAAGCGCGTCACGCACTCGGTCTTCGCCGCCTTCGTTGATTGTCACGACGAGAAAGATCGCCGCGGGCGTCAAAGGCGCGAGGATCGGCTGCGATTCGGCCATGCGATAACCCTAGATCACGAAACGGTCTATGGTCCGGCGCTGCGAAAATGGTCGCCCGGATGCACTGTGACGCGCGTCGCCGGTTAACGTTGATTCATGCGTATCGGGCTGAGCATCAACTATGCGGGTGAGTTTTCGCAGGCGGCCGCGGAGGTCGCCGATCTGGAGCGAGCAGGCGTTGACATCGTCTTCGTTCCCGAGGCGTATTCCTTCGATGCGGTGAGCGCGCTCGGGTTCCTTGCGGCAAAGACGTCGCGGGTGGAACTGGCCTCCGGCATCCTGCAGCTGTACACCCGCACACCGACGCTGACCGCGATGACGGCGGCCGGCTTGGACTTCGTTTCCGACGGGCGCTTCGTGCTCGGCCTCGGTGCATCCGGCCCGCAGGTGATCGAGGGATTCCACGGCGTCCGCTACGACGCGCCGATCGGACGCACCCGCGAGGCCGTTGAGATCTGCCGCAAGGTGTGGCGACGTGAGCGGGTCGAGTACCAGGGCCGCTACTACCAGGTTCCGCTGCCGGCGGATCAGGGCACGGGCCTCGGCAAGCCGCTGAAGCTGATCAACACGCCGGTGCGCGAGCGGATTCCGGTGCTGCTGGCCGCGCTCGGTCCGAAGAACGTCGAGTTGACCGCTGAGATCGCCGAGGGCTGGCAGCCCATCTTCTTCCACCCGGAGAAGGCCAACGATGTGTGGGGCGACGCGCTGGCGAAGGGCAAGGCCAAGCGCGATCCCGCACTGGGCGAGCTGGAGATCTACGCCGGCCCCGCTGTGGCCATCGGCGACGACGTCGAGGACCGCCTCGAGTGGGTGAAGCCGAGCCTTGCGCTGTACATCGGCGGCATGGGCGCCAAGACCAAGAACTTCTACCACGAGCTGGCGACGCGTTACGGCTACGGCGCAGAGGCCGACACGATCCAGGATCTGTACCTCGCGGGTCGCAAGGAAGAGGCGATCAAGGCCGTGCCCGACGAGCTCGTGCGCGCGGTTTCGCTGATCGGCCCGGCCGGTTATGTGAAGGAGCGCATTGCCGCATTCGCAGAGGCCGGCGCGACCACGCTGAACGTGGTGCCGCTTGCTGCGGACGCGGCGGGACGGCTGAAGA
The DNA here is from genome assembly GCF_001646865.1 of Aldersonia kunmingensis. Lineage (GTDB taxonomy): Bacteria > Actinomycetota > Actinomycetes > Mycobacteriales > Mycobacteriaceae > Aldersonia > Aldersonia kunmingensis. The sequence continues at coordinate 15,950 of NZ_LRRB01000220.1, forward strand.
CCGTGGAGCAGCTGCGCGCGCTGGTCGACTGACCCGCGCGGGCGGTCGCGGGGTGAGCTACTTCGCGACCGTCAGCAGAAACGCAACGTCCTCGAGTGCCTCGACGCTGTGCCGTGCGCGTGGCACGACGATGAGGTCGCCCGCCGACCCCTTCCAGGTATCGCTGCCGCTGACCACCTGAAGCGTTCCGTTCAGCACCAGCAGCGTCGCCTCCCCGGCGTTGTCGTGCTCGGCCAGGCTCTGCCCGGCGGCGAGGCCGACCACCGTTTGCCGCAGACTGCGGCTATGCCCGCCGTAGATCGTTTGCGAGCTGCGGCCGGACGTGGCCGAGCCGGCAATCTTCAATTGCTGACGCGCCACTGCGGTGAGCGACTTCTTGTCCATATGGGCTGCCTCTCCGGGGCTGTGGGAGGACGTGCCCCTCGATTATGCCCTTAGCTTCATGGAGCGGCGCAAGAATTGCTGGAGCCGAGAAAACCGCAGGTAAAGGCTCTCCCGGTGGCGTTCGGCAGACCGTCAGCGGGCGTTCGAACGGACATAGCGCCGAATCCGGAATGCGGTACCAGCGGCCTTGGAACGTTGCCACTCGCCGTCCTCGGCGATGGTCCATTCCGGCCCTATCGCCGGTGCGAAAGCGTCACCGGAGACGTCGAGATCGACCTCGGTGACCACCAATTCGGTTGCGGCCGGCAGTGCGGCGTCGTAGATCTGGGCTCCACCTATCACGGCCACCGGATCGGGAAGTACGAGCGCGATGGCGGCACGCACCGACGGCGCAGGCTCGGCTCCGTAGCCGTACCAATCGGCCTGACGGGTGACGACGATGTTCCGCCGCCCGGGTAGCGGGCGATTGCGCTCGGGCAGCGAATCCCACGTCTTGCGGCCCATCACCACCGCGCTGCCCATCGTCACCCGTTTGAAGTGGGCGAGATCCTCAGGCAGGTGCCAGGGAATGTCGTTGCCGGAGCCGATCACGCCGGTGGGCGTCTGTGCCCAGACAAGGCGTACAGGCGTGGAGCTCAAACCGCCACCGGCGCCTTGATGGCGGGATGGTGCTCGTAGCCGAGTACCTCGACGTCGGAGTACTCGTAGTCGAAGATCGAATCTGCTTGGTGCAGAGCAAGTTTCGGGAACTCGAAGGGCTTGCGGGAAATCTGCTCGCGGACCTGATCGACATGGTTGTCGTAGATGTGGCAGTCGCCGCCCGTCCAGATGAACTCGCCCGGTTCGAGCCCGGCCTGCTGCGCGACCATATGCGTCAGCAGCGCGTAGCTCGCGATGTTGAACGGGACGCCGAGGAACATGTCCGCACTGCGCTGGTAGAGCTGGCAGGACAGCCGGCCGTCGGCGACGTAGAACTGGAAGAACGTGTGGCACGGCGCGAGGGCCATTTGCGGGATATCGGCGACGTTCCAGGCAGAGACGATCATTCGGCGCGAGTCAGGGTCGCTGCGAAGCGTTTCGAGCACCTGTGTGATCTGGTCGATGTGCTCGCCGGACGGGGTCGGCCAGGAGCGCCACTGCACGCCGTAGACCGGGCCGAGTTCGCCGTCCTCGTCGGCCCATTCGTCCCAGATCGTCACGCCGTTGTCCCGCAGCCACTTCACATTGGACTCGCCGCGCAGGAACCACAGCAGCTCGTAGACGATCGACTTGAGATGCACCTTTTTGGTGGTGATCAGCGGGAATCTGTCGGCGAGGTCGTAGCGCAGCTGATGGCCGAAGACGCTGCGGGTGCCGGTGCCGGTGCGATCGGCTTTGGCGGACCCGGTGTCCAGAACGCGTCGGAGCAGGTCCTCGTACTGGGTATCGGTCGCCACGCCGTCAGTCTACGGCCCGGCCGAATCGCACCAACGGACCTGCGCGTGGCGTGCCCTGACTAGGGTTTCACCCATGCGCAAGCTCTATCTCATTGGCGTTGGCGCCGGAGACCCGGACCACATCACGATGCAGGGCATCCAGGCGATGAACGAGGTCGACGGGTTCTTCGTCATCGGGAAGGGCGAACTGAAACGTGAGCTGATCGAGGTGCGCACGGCGATCCTCGACAAGCACAGGAGTGCGTACTACAAGCTGATCGAGGTCGTCGATCCGCCGCGCGACCGCGAGCCGTCGGACTACGTCGACGAGGTCGACCTCTGGCACGACAAGCGCGCCGAGTTGCTTGAGGAACAGTTCGGGGCACTCGATGGTGTCGGGGGACTGCTGGTGTGGGGCGACCCGTCGCTCTACGACAGCACGTTGCGGATGGTCGAGCGGGTGCTGGCTCGCGGCATTATCGACTTCGAATACGAGGTGATTCCGGGGATCACGTGTGTCTCGGCGCTCGCTGCCCGGCACCGGATCGTGCTCAACCGGGTAGGCGAGCCGGTGCTGTTCACCACTGGCCGCAAGTTGCGCGAGGGTCTGCCCGACGGGGTACTCGACGCGGTCGTGATGCTCGATTCGGACTGCTCGTTCACCACCCTCGAGCCCGAGACACAGATCTGGTGGGGCGCGTATCTCGGCATGCCCGACGAGGTGCTGATCGCCGGCACCATTGGTGAAGTGGGCGAACGAATCCAGACCGAGCGCGCCGAACTGCGCGCCCGCAAGGGCTGGATCATGGACACCTACCTGGTCCGCAGGCCCTGACTCTCGTCGATCGGAGTGTTCTGCGCTGCGGCCACCCACCATCGTCCGTCGCGTTCCACGAGGACGTACAGCGCGACCTCGGAGAAGCCACCGGGATCGAGCGCCGCTCTGCGGATCTGGGTAACGACCACGCCCGGAGCGGGACTTATCGCGGCGACGACATCGAAACGGGACGCCGGTGCGGCAGGCTTCGGCTGCTGCATCAATCGGTGATGGATGGCATTGAGCTGATCGTGGCCGATGACCAGTGCGCCGAAGGGCGTGCCCCAAACCACGTCCGCGGCCAGCGAACTGTCGTACAGGTCGGCGTCGGAAGTCTCTAGCGCCTTCTGCAACTCGGCGGCGAGGGCATTGGCCGCGGCCTGTGCGGTCGCGTCGGCGGAAAGGCTGTGCAGGTTCGGTCGAGTGTCCATCGATTCCTCCCATTCGTGATGTGACCCCAGCCTGCAAGCTCAACCGAGCTCGAGGTCAAGTTCGCTATGCACGGCGGTGGCGAATTCATCGGCCGGGCTTCGGGCTTCCTCGTCTAAGCTGCGGTTATGCCCGAACTACCCGAGATCGCGGCGCTTGAGCAGTTTCTGCAAACCCATGCGGTCGGCGCGGTGGTCGGCCGGGTGGATGTGGCGGCACTGAGTGTGCTGAAGACGTTCGACCCGCCCGCCACTGCGCTGCAGGGCCGGGACGTGACCGGGGCCGGCCGGTTCGGCAAGCACCTCGGCCTGAACTGTGACGGGTTGTGGCTGATCACCCATCTGTCCCGCGGGGGATGGCTGCGCTGGACCGACAATCCCAGTGCCACACCGCCCAAACCGGGAAAGGGGCCGCTCGCGCTGCGGATGCATTTCTTCACCCCCGAGGGTGCGACGCCGGCGTTCGACCTCACCGAAGCGGGCACCAAAAAGCGACTCGCGGTGTGGGTGGTGTCGGACCCGAAGGAGATACCGAGCGTCGCGCGCCTCGGCCCGGATGCGCTCGAGGTCACCGAGGACGAATTCGTAGCGCTGCTGGCCGGCACGTCGCAGCGGATCAAGACGGCGATCGTCGACCAGGCGCTGATCGCCGGAATCGGCAACGCGTACTCCGATGAGATCCTGCATGCGGCGAAGGTCTCGCCATTTGCGACGACGAGCGCACTCGGCGCCGACAAGGTGGCCGAGGTGTATGCCGCGATGCGGTCGATGCTCGGCGATGCGGTCGAACGATCGGTGGGCCAGGACGCGGCACGGCTCAAGGGGGAGAAGCGATCCGGGATGCGTGTGCACGCGCGCACCGGGCTGCCATGCCCGGTCTGCGGCGACACCGTGCGCGAGGTGTCGTACGTGGACAAGTCGTTCCAGTACTGCGCGACGTGTCAGACCGGCGGCAAGGTGCTCGCCGACCGGCGCATGTCCCGGTTGCTCAAATAGGCGCCCCTTCGCAGCACACTTTCCGTTGTCCCGCAAGCGTTTCCGCATGCGATTCGGTGTACGGCGCGTCAGTAAGTGTGCGGCCCGGCTCAGCAGCGGTGCCGGATTGCCGCTCAGCGGCGGTGCTTGTAGCCGATCCAGCTCTCGCGCACGTCTTTCAGCGGATCGTCTTCCATCCGTGAGACCTCGTCGATGATCAGCGTGGCGCGACGCTCGGCATCGTAGGCCTCCCAGCCGGGTGCCGGTGTGCCGTGGTGAGCGAAATGCAGCCAATGCTTCTGGAAGGTCTCGGTCACCTCGCGCAGGCCGCTCCTGCCGCCGAACAGTGTCAGGATGATGCCGAACGGATCATTGCGAATGCCGAAGACCGCGAACAGTTCCGTCGCATGCGTAGCGCCGAGGCCGAGCCACTCCAACAGGCGAGGCGCGAACTGGTAGTTGTATGACCACGTTGGCGCTGCGGCTGAATGTCCTTGCGCCACAAGGATAGCGGGCTCCCAGAAGACGACGTCCCCGGCGAGCTGGGCACAGGCTTTGGCATCCGGGTAGCCGGGGTAGCGCGCGATGATGCTGTCGCGCAGCGCATCATCGGTTTCGCTGAACATCTTGGTGATGCGCGCCGGCGTGGTCGGCAGGATATCCATCGTCTTGGGGAACACCCGGCCCTCGTGCGCGTTTGTGCCGATGATCAGGGGAAGCGGTGCAGCCTTCCCCGCGGCAAAGACCTCGAGCGGATCGACGGGAAGTACTTCGCCGTCGATGACCGGAGCCGTCGCACGTTGGCCCGGATGCGATTCGACCTCGTGGCGGGTCAGCTTCTCCGTTGCCGCTACAAGTTCGGCCACCGATGCGGTGCGCAGTCGGCGGGCGGGATCGTCTCCGCCGCCGAGTATTTCGACGAACTTGTCCGCCCATCCCTGCGCCCGCTGCGGGCCGTACGTGGATGCCGAGGGCGGGCTCTCCGCGATACCGCGACGAAACAGGCCGTGCGCCGACGGCGTGCACATCAGGGTGGTGACCGCGTTTCCGCCCGAGGACTCGCCGAAGATGGTCACATTGTCAGGGTCGCCGCCGAACTCGGCGATGTTGTCCCGCACCCATTGGAGTGCCGCAACCTGATCGCGCAGTCCGCAATTGACGTCGAATTCGTTATCCGGCGTGGAGAATCCGCGGAAGTCGATATAGCCCAGGCCGCCGATCCGGTAGTTGATCGAGACATAGACGATGTCGCCGCGCTTGACGAGATGATGGCCGCGGTAGAGCCGGTTCGCGCTCGAACCCGAGATGTACGCGCCGCCGTGGATGAAGACCATTACCGGTCGCGGCGGTCCAGGCTGCGTCGGAGCGACGACATTGAGTGTCAGGCAATCCTCGGAGGTCTTTTTGAACCGTCCGCCCTGCGGTGCGGAAAGACCAAATTCCGTGGCGTCGCGAACACCTGTCCACGGCTGCACCGGCTGCGGTGCCCGCAGGCGCAGCCGGCCTACCGGGGGAGCGGCGTAGGGGATTCCGCGCCAGGTGCGCAGGTCGCCGAGTCGGCGCCCGCGTACTGTGCCATCGCGCAGTTTGATTTCGAGCGCCGCCTCGGCCATCAGATCGCCTTCTCCAACTCGTCGAAGAATCCGTCGGTGAAACCGGCGACTTCGTGCGGACCGGCCACCTCGCGCCAGGCTACCCGGCGGGCCCGGTCGAGATCGTGCGCCACTCGGGTCGGGGAGTCGAAAACCAGGGTGCGTCGGGAGTTCGAGGTGTACTGCGGCCACGAGGGCAGCGGCCGTCCGTGCTGCGCGAACGAAACCCATTGGGACTGAACCTGTTCAGTGACCCGTCGCAATGCCCGTCGGCCACCGATGCCGGTGGAGGTCAACCCGAGCAGCGTATTGCCGGCCGCAAATATCGCCAACAGTTCCACTCCGTGTCCCGCTCCGAAGCCCATGCGCTGCAACCGCTTCGGAGCGAAGTTGTACCGGTAGTGGTATGTCGGTGCGTGCGCGCTGTGACCCTCGCATGCGACGAGGACGGGACGCAGGAAGGTAGCGTCTCCGCCCACGTTGACTGCGGCTGCCAAGGCCGGATAGTCGGGATATGCGGCAAGCACCCGTGCCTTGACCTGGGGATCTATATCGGCAAAGTACCGATCGATGAGGAACGGTGACATCGGCATCTCACCACTTGTGCCGTCCGGGCTGGCAAATTGCGTTCCTTCGTCCTGGTTGGTGCCGATGATCAATGGCACGCGATGCGCCGTTCCCGCCACCATGGCCGCGAGTGGCGCGATTGGCAGGTAGCTTCCATCCACGGTCGGCACCACGGGCATGTAGCCGGGGCGACCGGTCATGGTGATCCGCACCGCCTCGGCGCCGGCCCGGCGCAACTGCTCGCGATCACAGTTGGCGAGCGTCTCGGCGGCGGTTTCCTCGGTCGCGCCGAGCAGTTCGACGCACTTCGCGGCGAATGTGTCCGCAGCTGCGCAGCCGTGGACCCAGTCGGCCGGCGGGCTCTCGGCGATCGCGGCGTGGAAGAGACCCTTCGCAGCGGGGGTGGCCATGAGCGTGACGACAGCCGCGGCACCCGAGGATTGGCCGAAGATCGTGACGTTGTTCGGGTCGCCGCCGAACGCGGCGATATTGCGCTGCACCCATTCGAGCGCGGCGACCTGGTCGCGCAAGCCGCAGTTGCTGTCGAACGGCCGCTCGGGGGTGGAGTACCGGGTGAAATCGCCGTACCCGAATAGGCCGAGGCGATAGTTCATCGAAACGACTACGACGTCACCTTTGAGTGCAAGCCGGCGCCCGCGGTACAAACCCGTAGCGGAGCTGCCGTACATGTATGCGCCGCCATGGATGAACACCATCACCGGTCGCGGCGCGGTGGCGGGGCGCAGCGGTGCGGTGACGTTCAGGGTGAGCGCGTCTTCGCTGAGTGGCTGCATGGTGCGCAGGCCGATCCGGACGTCCGACTTCGCCTGCATTGCCGCGTTGCGGTAACGCGTGGCGTCCAGCACCCCTGACCAGGGAGTTACCGGCTGCGGCGCGCGTAGTCGGAGCTCACCGACGGGCGGGGCCGCGTACGGGATGGAGCACCAGCGACCGACGCCACGCTTGCGCGTGCCGCGCACGGTACCCTCTCGGGTTTCGATATCAAGCCTGAACGCCACGATCGGATAGTAACTACGACCGATTAGTTCCGGAATAACGGTATTTCAATAAGGACCAATCGGACTTCGCCGACGATTTCCGTGGCGCCGCGCAACTTGATCTTCGAGCGCCGCCGCGAGCGTCAGATCGCCTTCTCTACCTCGTCGGAGAATCCGTCCGAGATACCGGCGACTTCGTGGGGCCCGGTCACATCGCGCCAGGCCACCCTGCGGGCGCGGTCGAGATCATGCGCGACTCGGGTCGGGGTGTCGAAGACGAGGGTGCGACGGGTCTGCGTGGTGTACTGCGGCCACGACGGCAGTGGCCGCCCGTGCCGCGCGAACGAAATCCACTGCGCCTGTACCTGTTCGGTGACCAGGCGCAGCCCGCGTCGGCTGCCGCCTGCGGTGAGGGCCCGGCCGAGTGGTGTGTCGACGACCCCGAATACGGCAAGCATTTCCGATGCGTGCGTAGCGCCGAAGCCCATGCGCTGCAATAGCTTCGGAGCGTAGTCGTAGCGGTAGTTATAGGTCGGCGCGTACGCGCTGTGCGCGTCGCACGCGGCAAGTGTCGGCCGAAGGAACGTCGCGTCGCCGCCGAGATTGATCGCGGTACCCGGGGCGGGATAGCCCGAGTACGCTGCGAGCACGCGCGCCTTGATGTCGGGGTCGGAGCCGTCGAAATACCGGTCGATACGGTCGGGGCAGGTCGGCAACTGCTCGCTCGGCTTGTTCCGTCGGGAGAACAGCGTCGCCTCGTCACGGTTGGTGCCGATGATCAGCGGCACGCGGTGCGCGGTCCCGGCGGCCATGGCCTCGATCGGGGTGGTTGGCAGGTAGTTCCCGTCCACCGTAGGGACCGCCGGCATATAGCCGGGGCGGTCGGTCATCGCGAACCGGATTGCCTTGGCGCCGGCGCGGCGCAGTTGCTCGGGATCGCAGTTTGCGAGCGTCTCGGCTGCGGTTTGCTCGGTCGCACCGAGCAACTCGATGCACTGTGCCGCGAATTCGTCGGCGGCCGCGGGGCCATGGGCCCAGTCCGCAGGTGAGCTCTCGGCGATCGCGGCGTGGAAGAGATCCTTCGCCGCCGGGGTCGCCATCAGCGTGACGACCGCAGCCGCACCCGCGGATTCACCGAAGATCGTGACGTTGTCCGGGTCGCCGCCGAACGCGGCGATATTGCGCTGTACCCATTCGAGCGCCGCGACCTGGTCACGTAGGCCGCAATTACTGTCGAACGGCCGCTCGGCGGTGGAGTAACGGCTGAAATCGCCGTACCCGAAGGCGCCGAGCCGGTAGTTCATGGATACGACTATCAGGTCACCGCGCAGCGCGAGTTGGCGTCCGCCGTAGAGACCCATCGCCGAGGTCCCGAATATGTACGCGCCCCCGTGGATGAACACCATCACCGGCCGCGGCGCGGTGGCCGGGCGCAGCGGGGCGGTGACATTGATGGTCAGGGCGTCCTCGCTGACCGGCTGCACAGTGCGCAGGCCAATCCGGGCGGTCGCCTTGTTCTGCATCGCGGCGTTGCGGAATCTGGTGGTGTCCAGCACGCCCGACCAGGGGGTAACCGGCTGTGGCGCACGCAGGCGCAGCTCACCGACCGGCGGGGCGGCGTAGGGGATCGAGCGCCAACGGCCGACGCCACGCTCCCGCGTGCCGCGCACCGTTCCATCCTGGGTTTCGATATCTATCGTCGACGCCACGTTCGGATCATAACCAGGGCTCCTACTCGCTGGTACGGAGCTGTTCCAGAAGCCGCAACCAGACCTCGCTGACCGTGGGATAGGCGGGAATGGCGTGCCACAGCGTCTCGAGTGGGACGGCGCCAACGACCGCCACCGTGGCCGCATGGATCAGCTCGCCCACGTCCGGTCCGACGAACGTCGCCCCGAGCAGCGTGTCCTTTGCCCGGTCGATCACGAGTTTGGCCCGCCCCGAGTAGTCGTCCTGGGCGAGCGACGACCCGGCGACGGCGATATCGAGTTCGACCGTGCGGACGTCGAAACCGTCCTTGTTGGCCTCGGCCTCCGTCCGGCCGACCGCCGCAATCTCGGGCGAGGTGAACACGACCTGAGGCACCTGGCCGTGGTCGGCGCTGGCGCGGTAGCGCGGGCCGTCGAGCGGGCGGTTCGCGGCGCGTGCGGCGATCACGTCTCCGCATACCCGGGCCTGGTATTTGCCCATATGGGTGAGCGCGATCCGCCCGTTGATATCGCCGACCGCGTACAGCCAGCCGCCGGGCACCCCGGTGGCGGTGAGGTGGTCGTCGACCTCGACGTAACCGGGCTCCAGTCCGATGCTGTCCAATCCGACGTCGGCCGCGGGGCCGCGACCTGCCGCGACGAGGATTTCGTCCGCCTCGATCGTCTCGCCGCCGACGGTGGCGGTGACGGGGCCGCCGTGGATCCGCCCGATACCGGTGTTTTTGACGTCGGGGCGATCGACATTGGTCAGCTGCGCATCGAAAATGATCCGGATGTCGCGACCGCGCATGGCGTCGGCAACGCGCTCACCGGCGAATGGCTCGTTTCGGGCGAGCAACGACGACCCCCGGTTGACGAGAGTCACCTCCGCGCCGAAGGCGCGCAGCCAGGTGGCGGCCTCGCAGGCGACGACACCACCGCCGACGACGATCACCCGGTTGGGCACCTCGACGAGATTCGTCGCGTCCCGCGAGGTCCACGGCAGCGCCGCGCGCAGGCCGGGCACGTCGGGCACGTTGGCGAGGGTGCCGGTGGCGAGTACGACGGCGTGGCGCGCGGTCAGTGTTCGCGGCGTGTCGCCGTCCACCTGCACAGTGCGTTCGCCAATGAGCCGGCCGGTGCCGCGCGCGACGTCGATTCCGGCGCCATTGGCCCATTGCACCTGCGACGAGTCGTCCCGGTTGTGGGTAAACGAGTTTCGTCGGGCGAGCACGGCTTCCACGTTGAGTCCGCCAGCCGCCATCTTTTCGTTCACGCCCGGCATGGCACGGGCAGAGGCGTGCAGGTGAACCGGCCGAAGTAGCGCCTTGCTCGGCATACATGCCCAGTACGAGCATTCACCGCCGACGAGTTGGTGCTCGACAATGACGGCAGTGCGGTCGCTATCTCGGGTGGCGTAATCGGCGGCGTTCTCGCCGGCGGGCCCGCCGCCGATCACGATGACGTCGTAGCTATCGGCAGTAGCCATGCGACCCACGGTAGGCGGACGCGCGCGACCGTGCCGTACGAATCGCTACTGCAGATAACCCTCGACCTGGCTTGGCGGGTTCACCTCGGCGTCGTCCGGCGATTGGCCAGCGTGGATCCGAGCGCGGCGCTGACGCAACAGATCCCAGCACTGGTCGAGCGTTGCCTCGAGCTGTGCGAGGCGGCGCTGTTCGGTGTCGGGATCGAGTTCGCCCGATTCAGTCTTGGTCCGCAACTCGTGTTCGGCATCGACGAGTTCGCGGATGGTGCCGAGCAGTTTGTCTTCCGCGCTGTCGCTCATACGGCCACAGTACGACTCGGACCGTGCGGGTGCCGGTTTCCGGCTCAGACGAACAGCGGCACCGGGGTGTGCGGCTCTGTCTCGCCGTAGCGGTCCAGCACCTTGTTCAGCTCGATCTGCATATAGAGCGTGTTCAGGCTGAAGACGAACCACAGCAGCCAGCTCCACAGCGGCGAGCACGTGGGCTCGATGCCCGCGGCACGCTGCGCCTCCCGGATTCGGGCGCCGGTGTTGTGGTAGCTGATCGCCGGTGCGATAACGGTCCAGCCGAGCAACAGCAGCACCAGCAGCGGGCCGACGACGGGGATCTCCCGGCGCGGATCGTACTGGGCCATTTCCTTGTGGATCTTGTAGTACCAGACAAAGTGGTAGATGCCGAGGGTGATCAGCGGCAAACCGATCCATGCGGCAAATGGGTTGCGCCGCTTCATGTTCAGGCCCTGCACCGGCGCACCGTATGCCTCGGCGCCCTGCGGCGGTGCCGCATATTGAGGCGGGCCACCGGGCGGCGGGTAGGCCGGAGGTGGCGGATAGGCCGGCGGTGGCGGGGCCTCGAAGGGCGCGCCGGTCCCCGTTGACTCGGCGTACGTTGGTGCGCTCTCGGGCGGGTCGGTGCTTGCAGGTTCGTTGCTTGCGGGTTCGTTGGATCCCGCGACGCTGTCGGTCATGGCAATCCTCGAGTAGGTGAATCCCCCGGTGTTCCACGATAGGGCCCGGTCACCGCGGTGTCAGGCTTTTGCCCAGCAACCGGGGCGGCTACCAGGAGGTTGCTGCGACCCCGTGGTCTGCCAGTTCGCTCGTTACGAGCTCACGCAACTGCGCGTCATCGGTGATTGCGGCGTCGTAGCCAACAAGCGACAGGGTGTACTGCGTGCCAAGCAGGCTCAGGTACCCGGAGAGCCGGGTACGCATTTCGTCGAGCCGCCGACCGTC
>NZ_LRRB01000278.1 GCF_001646865.1 Aldersonia kunmingensis
GCCCGGTCGGCGACGCCGAACGCACCCGCCGCAGCCGCGAACGTGAGCAGCTCGCCGCACAACTCCGCGATGACTTGGCGGCCAAGGTCGCCGCCCTGGCCGAATCCAACGAATGGCGGCGATTTCTTGACTTCGCCGCCGCGTTTCACACCTACTCGTTCAACAACGTGATCCTGATCCTGTCCCAGCACCCCACCGCAACCCGGGTCGCAGGTTTTCGGCAATGGCAGGACCGCGGCCGTCAGGTCCGCAAGGGCGAGAAGGCCATCCGGATCTACGGCTACAGCCGGCGCACCATCACCAGCACCGACCCCGACACCGGACAAGACACCGAACACACCCTCGCGCGGTTCCCGATCCTGTCCGTGTTCGCCCACGACCAAACCGACCCCATCGAAGGCCACCCCGGCGAACCCGAGCACCCCTGCCAGCGCCTCACCGGCAACGACCCCGCCGACCTGTACCGCCGCACCGCCGCAGTGCTGGTCGCCCGCGGCTGGAGCGTGGAACGCGACCCCATCAGCGGAGAAGCCAACGGCTACACCACCCTCGACGGCTCCCGCCGAATCGTCATCGACGCCCGCCTGTCCCCCGCCCACACCGCGAAAACCCTGCTCCACGAAGCCGCACACGCCGTCCTGCACACCGGGCCCACCAGCGCAGGACCCGATAACGCAACCACAGTCGGACATCGCGGCGTGTGTGAAACCGAAGCCGAATCGGTCGCCTACGTCCTGGCCGCCCTGCACGGACTCGACACCAGCGACTACAGCGTCGGCTACATCGCCGGATGGTCGGGCGCCGACCCCGATCTCATCGCCGCCACCGCCACCCGAGTCCTCGACACCGTGCGCGACCTCGCCGCCGCACTCGACCCCGACACCGACACCGAGCAGCCCCAATGACCCCCCCGGACGTCACGGGGTGCACCCCCCACGGGTGTCGGGCTCGGCGAAAATTTTGCCCACGCTCGCCGCTGCTGGCAGAAACATTCCTATTGTTCACCGGCGCTTCCCACATTCACATTCCGACCGCAGGATGCGTTATTTCTTTCCCTCGCCACAAAGGCAAAAGAATTCGCCGGACGCGGCACGCCCCACCACCACATTTCGAGGAAACCGAAATGACCAGCATCGAGAACCAGCGCCGCCGGGATCGACGAGCGAATGTCGCGACAACACCGGCACCCGACACGAACTCGTGCCCACCCTCGGCTCCCGGCACACCGGATCGCGGACCACCTCCACACACCGGCACCGCGGTCTTCGCCGAAGCAGACGGACTCACCACCGCCCACCCACCGCACGAACAGCGACCGACCCGCCACCGTGATCGAGGCTCCCGGGCACCGAAACGGACTCTCCACCCGATACCAGGCCGCCGGTAGGTCCACCCCGGAACCCGTTGCCGCACTCCGCAATTCTCCACTCCGCGCGGCATCTCAATAATCCCGTTCAACCATTCCGGAGCAGGCGATGAGCATCCACACCAGCCTCACCATCCGCACTCGAGCCGGAGCGGGCACCGAACACCTCGAACACGACAGCACCGACCTCGCGGCCGCGCACATCTGGATCCGCGACCACCTCCCCGCCACGGCACTGCTCGTACTGCTCAACATCTGGACCGAACAGCCCCACACCCCGCCGCGCGACATCTTCCACGCCGCCGGTCCCGCCACCACCATCACCGCCGAACTCGACCAGAAATTCTCACCGGAGCAGAACAACAACAATTCACGGAATATCGACGGAAACGCATCAAGAATTGCCGCCGCACCGTCCGGAAATAATTGTTCACCCACCACGGAATTGCTAGACTGGATGTCATTCTAGGGAATTGTTTCCCTGAAAGGTTTATTCGATGAAAGTCACCGTTTACACCAAGCCCGCCTGCGTGCAATGCACGGCCACATTCCGTGCGCTCGACAAAGCCGGAATCGAATACGACACCATCGACATCACCACCGATTCGCAGGCTCGCGACCACGTGATGAGCCTCGGCTTCCTGCAGGCCCCCGTCGTCATCACCACCAACGACGCGTGGGCCGGCTACCGGCCCGACCGTATCGCCGCCCTCCACCCCGCCGCCTGAACCAGGAACCCTGGATGAGCCTCGCCGACACCAACCACAACGACGCCGCGTGGGCCGACCACGAAGCCGAAATTCTCGCCCTGCGAGGCGAACTCGCACGCGAACTCACCACCGCCGCCACTGCGATCGGCGCCGCGACCCGTGCGCTGGCCACACTCGCCGGAAACCGCGTCTACGACGTGGCAATCGCCGATGGCCCCACCGGGACCGACCTCGAAACGCTACTCACGGCCGCCGGGCGAGACATTCGCGCCGGACTCGACCTCGTCCTACCCGACTGAACTCTCGAATGACATTTCCGCGACCCGCCACCGATTCGGAGGAGAGCATCATGAGCACCGCACCCGCCCCGGTCGCGCTGGGTCCGCTCGGTGATCCGGAAATCCTCGCCACCATCGGCGACGAGGCCATCGACACGCGCGACAGCGGCGGGTTCGAACTCGACCCGGAAGCGCAGTGTCTCAACGCATTGCTCTGGTCGCCTGCGACCACGGTCACCCGTATCGCCGAGCATCTCGACGAGACCGACTTTTATCGCCCCGACTTCGCCGAGCTCTACACCGTCATCGCCCGCCTGGCGCGTGCCGGCCAGGCTCACACCGCGGCCCTGGTCGCCGCCCAACTCCAGCGCACCGCCGGCATGCGCAGCGACTACCTGCGCCGAGCGCTACTCGACGTCGCGATCGGCGACGCCCGCGCCCATGACGCGAACCACTACGCGCTCGCCGTCCTGTCCCAGTCCTATCGGAGGGGTTACATCATCGCCGCTACCCGGCTGAGCCATATCGCCGAGACCGCCGGCGAGGACGAACTGTTCGAGCAGATGTGTGTCCTCGGTCGCGCATGCCATGCAGCCCGCGACCGCCTCCACGCCGCCACGACCGCGCTCACCTGAACCACCGACGCGACCACGGAAACAGACCCGCCCTAAGCGGACGACACCATCGCAGCAGGACCGTTTCACTGTGCGGGCATGATCACGATCGCCGCCAGATAGGCAATGATGGCCGCGCCGCCGCTGAACACGGTCGCCGCGACGAGCGCCAAGCGGATCAGGGTGATGTCCCAGCCTGTGTACTCGGCCAGGCCACCGCACACGCCGGCCACCATCTTGTCGGAACTCGAACGGGTCAGGCGCTTCACGCCACCGCTTTCATAGGTTGTCATGCCTGCCAGTGTTGTTCGCCCGAGCATGCTTACACATCGGGGAAGCACCCGATTTCGACCCTGAATTTTCCGGTGATCGTCGTCGCGAACAGCCCGCCGTGTGTGCCCGTGCTCGGCGACAATGGCGTGCATGGCACGTGACGTCTCCGACGACAACCCACTGACGCCAGCAGAGCAACTCGATTCCGACGAGGTCCGCAACGACGACGGCGACGAGGTCGTCGATCCACCGGAGCAGTGGATCGACGCCGAGGCGAATGAATCCCTCGATGAGCGTCTCGCGTCCGAGGTGCCCGACGTCGGACCCGACGACATCGACCCCACTGACATCGACGCCGCTGACCTCGACCCCGCCGACATCGACGCCCCTGACATCGACGCCGCGGATGATTCGATCCATCTGCAGTCCAACGACGCGATCGATCGGCTGGACCCGACCGTGCACGGTCACACACACGGACAGATCGACGGCACACCCGAGGACGGCGATTCGTTCTTCGACATCAACAAGTGAGCCAACCCGTTCACTCGCCTCCACACCGTCGTCATCGGTGTGGAGTCGAAACGAATCCGGCCTCGCAGCGAACCGAGCGGGTCTCATGTCTCATCGATGTCCCTGTTCAAAGGAACCCCCAGTATGAGAATGTCGTCGTCCGACGTAACAGTCCGCGCGCTGCAGCACGCGGGCTGGTGGAACAGGTGGTGAGCGGTGGCTGAATCGGGGACCGGAGACGAGGCGGCCGCAGGTGCCGAGCCGGGGATCGGATCGAACGAAGTCGAAATCGCCGTGACATGGCACGACAACGTGGTCGTCCTCGGTGTCAGCGGAACGCTCGACATGGTGACCGCACCCCTGCTCGCCGACGCGATCCAGGATTCGCTCGAGAACCGGCCGGTCGCGGTCATCGTGGACCTGACTGGGGTGGAGTTTCTCGCGTCGACGGGCATGACGGTACTCATCGCCACGCACGAACAGATCGGCCGATTCGCGCACTTCGCCGTCGTCGCAGACGGACCCGCGGTCGGCCGACCGCTGCGCCTGGTCGGCCTCGACAAGCTACTCACGATTCACACGACGCTCGATGCAGCCCTCGATGCCGCCGCAGTGAAGTAACCTACGCCCTTCCTCCGCGCCGCGCGCGTCCGAACGATCCGGGCCCGCGAGCACGCCAGTCAGACGCGCGCCGACTCCGAGCGCTGCCGATCCGGCCGACTCCGCCGATCTGTCGCCGGCGCACCCCAGTGGTGTCGACAAGTCGGTGCGCCGACAACTTCGAGGGGCGGCCAGACGAGCCGGATGTTGCCTACCGCTACGGAACCGACATTCGACCCCTCCGTAACACACGGTCGGTCGCGACCGACTCCAGTCGCGACCGATACAACCGTTCGGAACCCCAACGGAGAAGAACCGAACATGAGACCGAAGACGATCGGATACGCGAGTCTCATCGCCGCTGCCCTCGCAGTCGGGACAAATGCCACAGCAACAGCGTCCCCATCGATTAGGCCGAGCGGCGAACAAATCGTGCTGACGGCACCGGCCGGCGAAACATGGGCCTGTCTGCTCGGAACCGCCGGGCCGACCCCGTACAGCGGTGTGCGTGACGAAGTCATCGTCGGCGGCGCGCAGCCGATCGGGACCCTGTGGTTCGCCGGTCAGGACGTCCACATCGCGTGCGTCAGCGCGAGCTTCCCCTTCTTCGTCTACCAGAACGTCCGAGTTCCGACCCCGAGATACGTGCTCCCCCGATGACCGCCCCGGGCCGGGCCTGTCCGGCCCGCGCCGTGCGCTCCGCCGGCACCGAGCACGTCCCCGCAGCCGGGCAGCAGACCCGCACCGCTCAACGCTGCGATCGATACGCGAAACTGACGGTCAATGGCGTCGGTGCGCCATGCGCGCCGACCCGCGCGGCCGGAGGGAACACCTCGCGTGCGGTCGGCCGCCTCGCCCACCCGGTGCCGGGGCGCCATCGCCGAGCGCTGGTGACCCCGGGCCACACCGACGGACGAAGCCCGGACCACCGGATCGTCGGAGGCGAACACGCGCCGCAATCTCAGGTGCAAGGCAATCACTCGCACGATCGCACCACCCGCGCCGAGGGCGAGCACGTCCCGCGCCAGGACCGCGGCATCACTGCCGTGCGACGAGCCGACGCTCGCCGCAGCGAAACTGCCGGCGACCAGACTCGCCGCCAGCCACGACCACAATGCACTTCGGCCGTAGGCCACCAAAACCCACCGCGGGACCGAAGTGAGCTGACGCTGCGCCATGAAATGTGTCCTCCAGATCGGATGCACCGAATAAGTCCCGCGACTTGATACCCCCGGGTACACAATCCCAACCCTGCGGGACGCGGTGACCCGAACCCACGTCACGCCGGACGACCGTCGACACCGACCCCGGCCGCGGCGCCGACGGTCTCGGCCGGACTTGTCGCGGCGTCGCCGCCGTTCTTGAGGATCTTGCGGATTTCGCCGACCGGTTCACCGGTGAGCTCGGCGATGCTGTCCACCGTTTCGCCGCGCTCACGCATCCGCGCGAACGCGTCGACGCGGGTGACAGTGGCTCGCTCACTCGCCTGCCGGAACTCCTCTTCCGCGGAAGCGATCGTCGCGACGCGGCGACGCTCGGCGGTCGCGAGCGTCTCGCTCGCCGCGAACACAACAGCGAGATCCGCTTCGTTCGCCTTTTCCCGTTCCTGGATCGCGGCCATCCGTTCAGCCATCCGTCGGCGGGCCCGGTCGCGCGCATCCTTCTTGGTCGTTGTCACAGTCGGCTCCTTCCGATCGCGACGCCGCCGCCATCGGGCGCATCCAGCCGGCGGATCCTCGATCCGACCGACAATCAACCCCGACATCCGAATGAACCACTCATCCACTCGACCGACGACATCTCCTGACACCGACCGACCCTCACACCCCACTCCCTCCGACACCAGAATCCAGAGACCCCAAACACCTCACACCTCTTGCATTCAGGTCACGGTTCGGTCGCGGGCGTCTCACCCCGTCTCAGCCACAGCCGGTTTCACAGGGAGGGATGACACGTTCGAGGGGTGATGAGTCTGCACAAACTCACCGCCGGGGACGGGTACGAATACCTCACCCGCCAGGTCGCCGCCGCCGATGCGACCGACCTCGGCCGCACCAGCCTCGGCGACTACTACGCCGAGAAAGGCGAATCCCCCGGCACCTGGCTCGGGTCGGGTTTGGCGGGTCTGGACCGCGACGGTAAGTACGGAATCGAGGCTGGGGACCGGGTCACCGAGGAGCAGATGAAGGCAATGTTCGGGGAAGGGTTGCACCCCAACGCCAACGAAATATTGGGTGCCGCGATCGCGGCGGGGCGCAGCGAACAGGTCGCGCTGTCGCTCACGCGGTTGGGGCGTCCGTTCCAGATCTACACCGGCGCCACCAAGTTTCGGGTGGAGGTCGCGCAGCGATTCCAGGCTTTCAACGACGAGATCGGCGCGAAATGGAATGCACCGATCCGCCCCGAGATCCGAGCGGCTGTCCGCACCCAGGTGTCCCAGGAATTCTTCGAGAAGGAGTACGGGCGGGCCCCGTCGGATGAGCGGGAACACTCCGGGTGGATGGCACGCCTGTCGCGCCAGCAGACCGACGCGGTCGCCGGCTATGACTGCACGTTCTCCCCCGTCAAATCCGTGTCCACCCTGTGGGCCCTCGCGCCGCGGGAGGTCGCCGACACCGTCGCCGACTGTCACGACGCCGCCGTGCGGGATGCGGTGCGGTTCCTCGAAACCCACGCCGCCTACACCAGGTTGGGCACCAATGGGGTCGCCCAGGTCGACGCCGACGGGCTCATCGCCGCCGCCTTCACCCACCGCGATTCCCGCGCCGGGGACCCCGACCTACACACCCACCTCGTCATCTCCAACAAAGTCCACACCACCGGGCCGGACGGGCAAACAAGGTGGCTCGCGCTGGATGCGCGGCCCCTGCACAAGCTCACCGTCGCCGCGTCGGAGGTGTACAACACCCGCCTCGAAGCACACCTGGTCGACCGGCTCGCCGTCCGATTCGAGGAACGCCCGAACCCCGATCGGCGCAAACAACCCGTCCGTGAAATCGTCGGCATCGACCCCCAATTGAACGCCGCCTGGTCAGGCAGGCGCGCCGCGATCGAACACCGCATCGGCCAACTCGCCCAACAGTTCCAGCGCGATCACGGTCGCGAACCCACCCCGATCGAAGCTGTCGCGCTCGCGCAAACCGCGAATCTTCAGACCCGCGGCGCCAAACACGAACCCCGCTCCCTCGCCGATCAGCGCGCCACCTGGCACACCGACGCCCAAAATATTCTCGATGGGCCCGATGCGGTGGCGGCGATGCTCGCCGACACCCTCACCCAGCCCGCCGCACCCGGGCCGGCCATCGATGAGTCATGGATCGCCGAGCAGGCTGACCGGATCGTCGACGCCGTCTCGATGCGGCGCGCCCGCTGGCAACCCAACCACCTGCGCGCCGAAGCCGAACGGGTGTTGCGGAGCGCCGAGATACCCGTGACGGACATGGATTCGGTGGCGGGGCGACTGGTGGATGCGGCGTGCGACCCGCGCCGCGCCGTCGCGCTCCGCGCGCCTGTCGAGGGGTCGGAGGGGCTCACTCCGGCGGTGTTGCGGCGCCGCGACGGCACCCCGGTGTACACCACCGCGGGCACCGATCTCTACACCAGCCAAGACATCCTGGCCGCCGAAACCCGGCTGTTGACCGCCGCGAAACGCACCGGCGGCGTCATCGCGCGTGACCTCGACGTGTCGCTGGCGTTGCTCGAAACCGCCGCCAACGGACGCGAACTCAACACCGGCCAAGCCACCCTCGTCCGCGAACTCGCCACCTCCGGACGACGCCTGCAACTCGCGTTGGCGCCTGCGGGGACCGGGAAAACCACGGCCATGCGCACCCTCGCCCGCGCGTGGACCAACACCCCCGGACGCAGCGTGCTCGGGCTCGCCCCGACCGCCGCCGCAGCCGCGGTCCTGCGCGAAGAAATCAACACCAGCACCGATAATCTCGCCAAACTCGACCACCTGATCTACAGCCAAGCGGCCACCGACCCCGCCTCGGTGCGACCCGATATCCGGGCCCGCGCACTGAATCTGGGTGCTGGTTTGCTGCCGGCGACCGCGCTGCCGGGGTGGTTCACATCGATCGGTGCGGGGACGTTGGTGGTGATCGACGAAGCCGGGATGGCGGGCACCCGCGAGCTCGACCTCGCCGTCGCCTATCTGTTGGACCGGGGTGCCGACGTGCGCTTGGTCGCCGACGACCGGCAACTCGCCGCCATCAGTGCGGGCGGGATCCTGCGCGACATCGCCGACACCACGGGCGCGGTCACCCTCTCCCACGTTGTCCGGTTCAGCGACCCCGCTGAAGGCCCCGCCTCCCTCGCCCTGCGCACCGGGGACGACACCGCGCTCGGGTTCTACGCCGACCACGGCCGTATCCACACCGGCTCCGCGGTGTCGATCACCGACGCCGGCTACGAAGCGTGGGCCCGTGATCGCGCCTCCGGCCACGACGCCGTGATGCTCGCCTACACCCGTGACACCGTCAACGACCTCAACGCCCGCGCCCGCACCGACCGCTTGACGCAAGCCGATTCGGACCGTCGAAACGGGCGCCTGAATCGTCTGCAGCGCACACTCGGTCGTGACACCGGCGACCGGGAAGTGGCGCTCGCGGACGGGTTGTGTGCGAGCGTCGGGGATATCGTGTGCACCCGCCGCAACGACCGCCGCCTCGCCATCACCACCACCGACTGGGTCCGCAACGGCGACCGCTGGCACGTCGACCACGTCCACAAAGACGGCAGCCTGCGCGTCCAACACCTCGAACTGCAGCGCACCGTCACCCTGCCCGCGGACTACGTGCGTGAGCACACCACCCTCGGCTACGCACGCACCATCCACGCCGCCCAAGGCCTCACCGCCGACACCTGCCACACCATCCTGTCCGGCAGCGAGACCCGCGAACTGCTCTACGTCGCCGCCACCCGCGGCCGCCACGCCAACCACCTCTACCTCCCCACCGCCAGCGACGGCGACCTACACACCGTCATGACCGCCGACGGACTCCGCCCACCCACCGGCATCGACATGCTCCGCGACATCCTCACCCGGGACGCAGCCGAACCCTCCGCGCACACCACAAGACGCCAACTCGCCGACCCACGTGCCCTGCTCCGGCACGCGGCCGCTGCCTACGACGACGCCGTCGGCGCCGGCGCGGAGCACCACCTCGGTGCCGACTACATGGGTGAGATCGACTACGCCGCGAAGATTTTCGTTCCCGGGATCACCGAGGAGGCGGCGTGGCCGGTGCTGCGCCGCCACCTCGCCACCCTTGCCGTGAATTGCCGCAACCCGATCGAGATGCTCGCCGACACGGTCGCCGAGACCGACCTTCACGGCGCGCGCGACACCGCCGCCGTCCTCGACTGGCGCCTCGACCACACCGGCCGCCACTCACACCAACCCGGACCTCTACCGTGGCTGCCCGCCCTCCCCGACCGCCTCACCGGCCACCACGACTGGGGCCCCTACCTCACCACGCGCGCGTACGAGGTCCAGGCACACGCGCGTCAAGTCGCAGCAATGTCTGCCGAATGGACACCCACCACGGCACCCGTGTGGGCACGTCAGTTCGTCGGCGAGAACGACCGGCTGCTCGCCGATCTGGCGGTGTTCCGTGCCGCGCGTGGCATCCCCGACCACGATCGCCGGCCCACCGGACCGAGCGAATACGCCGCCGCTGCTTGGGTGGAACAACGCCGCCTCCACGACCAAGTCGAGGCGGTCGGCGCCGACACAGCGGCGGCGGCCGCGCGCTGGCAACCCCTCGCCGACACGCTCGACCCCCACCTCGCACACGACCCGTTTTGGCCCGCACTCGCCGACAACCTTGACCAACTCGCGCGTGCCGGCGTCGACATCACCACCCTCACTTGCGCTCTCGTCGACGAACAGGCGCTGCCCGACGAACTCCCCGCCGCCGCACTCTGGTGGCGACTCGCCCGCACCCTCGACCCCGGCGCACTCCAAGCCGACGCAGGCACCACCACCGTCCGCCCAGACTGGACCAACGTCCTCACCGACGCCCTCGGCGCTCACCGCGCCAATAGGGTCATGACCGACCCCGCGTGGCCCACTCTCGTCGCTGCCATCGAATCCGCCCGCCACACCCCTTGGACCCCACACCAACTCCTCGACACCGCCACGGATCTCCTCATGACGGGCCAGGACAACACCCCGGTACGGGGCTCTGACCTTGCTTCCGCACTGGCAGTTCGGATCGAATTGCTCATTCGGGAAACGGCGACGTACACCGCCTCCATGCTTCCTGACCAGCCCCCGATGACCGTCGAGGAGGAAGAACAACTCCTCGCTTACACCGTTCCACAATTCGAGCAGCACGGCACCACAGCTGCAGAAGCCAAACATGCCCCGAGTGCCACAGCGAACGATTCGGATGGACTCGACATTCCGCTTCCGCACGAACCACCCGCCGACGACGAAATCCCGCCGCCACCGGACAGCGAGCTTGCGCCAGTCGACCGCCAACCGGTCGACCCGGCCCAACCGCTGACTTTGCTCGGCGAACTCGCGAGTGCCGAAGCACAATTCCCGCACGCCGTTGCGCGCATCGAGGCCGCACACCGCGCGGCGACCGAAGCTCGCCATCAGGCGCTCGCTTTCGCCCTAGCGCTCGACGCCGGGACCGCGCCCGCAATTCACGACGCTGCTGAACAGCTGGCTCGCATGCGCGCAGCGCATCACCAACAGCGGTCCTACCGCGACGCCGCCATCGATGCCCAGCACGAGTGGATCCTCCTCGACCGCGCCGCAGAAACTGCTGCTGCCCGACTCGCGGTGCTGACCAAAGACTCCAGCGGCGAATCCGCTACACCGACCAGACGGGAACTCGCGGCCGTAGCCACCGACACACGCTACCTCCTCGATCTTGTCGACCAGGCCCGGACCGCGGCGACCGCGTCCATCGACGACCTACGCGGCGCCAACGACGAGCACCGCCTCATCACGGGCCGTGACATCCACCGAGCCGAACAAGCAGCAGAGCGAATCGACCACAACACTCTTAACCGGCTGCGCAACACGGTTGAGGACGCCGAAACTGCTCTCTATCGAGCAGAAGCAATGACGAAAGACCTCTATGATCCGACCGAGAACGCGGCGCCGCCGCGCGTCGCGAGTCGCGAATACTCGGGGAGCAGAGAGCCACAGGCGCACCGCCGATCTGGATTCCGCCAGCACTCGCCTCCCCATCAAGCAACGAGACATGACGGTCTCAACCTCTGACCGGCACACGTCCCAGTCCCTTCCCAATGTTGGGGCCTCGGGCATAGTTCGGGTATCGCGATAACCGACGCCGTCTTGCCGTACGCGTCGGTGTCATTGGCCCGAGCGCCATCGGGGTGAGCGCCAAACCGTTCGGAGCCTTGGCCGACCGGTATACGGGCGGCGACCGTATTGGTGGCGGTGTAGATCACCGACACCGAGTTGGAGTTGGGACCGCCGTTGGTCGACGTAGCGCGGGCGCCATCCGAAAAGGGTGGGGCCCCACGCCAGTCCGACCGCGCGCCCTCGGCATAGGCGCAGCCCTTCCCCCGTTACCTTTCTCGTGGCCCTGGAAGCAGGGCTTCGGTCGCCAGCTCCGGTATGACTTCCTGCCCCTGTCTTTCCAATGATCCGGGGGTGGTGTCGCCGTGAGCTGGCGGCATCGACGGACCGCTGATAGGGACAGGGCCGAGGGTAGGTCGCTTCGTAACGTGGGTGCCGGGCGTCAATGCCGGATCGGCGACCGGACCGGAACGAACGACGAGGAACATGCCACGTGGAACCGAGGTACGCGGTCTATTGCGGTGTTGACGTGGGCAAAGGCGAACACCACGCGGTCGGCCTGAAGGTGGCGGGTCAGCGCTTGTTCGACAAGGCGCTGCCCAACGACGAGGCCAAGCTTCGCGCGATGTTCGACCGGCTCGCCACACATGGGCCGCTGCTGATCGTGGTCGACCAGCCCAACACGATCGGCGCGCTGCCGGTCGCTGTGGCCCGCGCGTGCGGTCACGACATTTCCTACCTGCCCGGGCTGGCGATGCTCCGAATCGCGGATCTGTATCCGGGACAAGCCAAGACCGACGCACGCGATGCCTTCATCATCGCCGCGCTGCCGCAGCAGACCGTCGTCGTGCCCGGCGCCAAGGCTGCCGAGATCGTGTTGCCCAAGCTTGCGGACTCGCTGAAGGCCGCTGTGCAGCAACGCCAGTCGCTCGCGGCGGACATCGAGAGGATGCTCGATGATCAACCTCTTTCCCGAGTCCTGACCTCCATGCCCGGCGTCGGGGGTCAGGACCGGCGCCAGGATTTTGCTCGAGGTCGGCGACGGCTCGACGTTCAAGACCTCCGGGCACCTCGCCGCCTACGCCGGGATCGCGCCCGTGACCCATCGCTCCGGCTCCTCGATCCGGGGCGAGTTCCCGGCCCGCTCGGGCAATCACAAACTCAAACGAGCGCTGTTCCTGTCCGCATTCGCAGCGCTGCACGACCCGGCCAGCCGCGCCTACTACGACCGCAAACGTGCCGAAGGCAAGAAGCACAACGCCGCCCTCATCTGCCTCGTAGGCAACCATCATGTCGCGGAACCGGACTGTTCCGACCCGCGCTATCGGCGTTCCGTCGAACGACCAAGCGGGAAGCCGTTTAGTGTGCTGGATATGCGGGCCTGAGATCGACATAACTCTCGACTGTCGCAATGCGGGCGCATCGACTGCCGATCACGTCGACTCCCGCTCGTCCGGTGGCGAGTTGTTGGACGAACTGAGTCCGGCTCACGGGGGATGCGTTGCTCGCCGGGGATGTCGATCGCAGGGGAGATAGACATGTCCACATCGGCCATTGCAGCGCAGCGAGCCAACGAAACCCAGTGCTGCCGAACGTTTCCGAACTCGCGTGACTGGCATAGCTCGGACTCGTTCACATAGCGACTACGACTCAACTCCGTCGGGCTTCATCGTCGATCGCTGTAGCGTCACGGTTGTGGCGGCAGAACCGATCTACACAACGTTGACAGACGACCATGGCAAGACATCGACTGAACCACTACACGACCCCGGAGGCGTGATTCGCTTCGGGATCGGTGAACCGGGGAATCGGTCCGGCATCTGGCGAATCTGGGCCAACAAGAACCCCCAAGAGCGATGTATATATCGCCGCACGGAACCTGACAGGCACGCAGAAGTGGAGTCTGCACGAATCGGGCGACTATCGGTTCAATGGGTTTCAGTCGACAGCGCAGAGCTCCATACAGGGGCGTCAGACCGGATCATCGATCGCTGGTCACAAGGTCTTGGGCTCCGAGCGTTACTGGCGTCCCCGAGGTCCGTCGCTCTGTCGGTAGCTCCAGATAGGGTGAACGTCGCGATCCCGCTGCCAAACGCGTGGGATCGCTTCGGGGACCTATACCAGCTGTGACCTGCGGATATCTGGTCTGCAACTGCTATAATTGAAAATGATTATCAACAAGCGGAGACTTCAACAGTGGCGAAGCAATCGACCTATAGCAACCAGTCAGCGTTGACGACAGCAGGGAATCAGTAAATGGCCCGCTTAACGCTCCCGCAGCTCGAACGCCACCTCTTTTCGGCGGCTGATGTCCTGCGCGGCTCCATGGAAGCTTCGGCCTACAAGGAGTACATCTTCGGGATGCTGTTCCTGAAGTACGCCTCTGACCAGTTCGAAGCTGAGCGCGAGAAGGTCATCGCCGACCAGCTCACCAAGGGTCGCGACCAGGCCGAGGCTGAGAAACGCGCCGAGAACTCTGCCTTCTACGACACCTTCTACGTGCCGACGCGGGCCCGCTGGCCTTACTTGCGCGACCATGCTCACAAGCAGGTCGGTGACGAGCTCAACAAGGCTCTGCAGGCCCTAGAGGAGCGTAACCCGGCACTTGAGGGTGTGTTGCAGCACATCGACTTCAACCGCAAGGTCGGCCAGTCGCAGATGTCGGACAAGAAACTGCGTGAGCTGATCACGCACTTCAACAAGGAGCCCCTCCGACAGGATCGCTTCGAGTTTCCTGACCTGCTCGGCGCGGCCTATGAATACCTGATCGGTGACTTCGCCGACTCGGCCGGCAAGAAGGGTGGCGAGTTCTACACTCCCCGCTCGGTCGTGCGCCTGATGGTGCAGATCGCCGATCCGCGCGAAGGTATGAGCGTCTACGACCCGTGCACTGGCTCGGGCGGCATGTTGATCTTGTCCAAGGACTACGTCGAAGAAAATGGCGGCAACGGCCGTAACCTCGCGCTGGCAGGTCAGGAGAAGGACGGCAGCGTCTGGGCCATCTCCAAGATGAACCTGCTGCTCCACGGCATTCCCGACGCCGACCTGCGCAACAACGACGACGGCACCCTCGAAGACCCGGCCCATATCCAGGGCGGCGAGCTGATGCGCTTTGACCGCATCATCACCAATCCGCCGTTCTCACTGAACTACAACAAGGACGCCATTCCGTTCCCGGAGCGCTTCCGCTATGGCTACACGCCGGAGACCGGCAAGAAGGCCGACCTGATGTTCGTCCAACACATGCTGGCGGTTACCCGCACGGACGGCATGGTCGCCACCGTCATGCCGCACGGCGTGCTGTTCCGTGGTGGTGACGAGGGGCGCATCCGCACTGGCCTGCTCGATGACGACATCATCGACGCCGTCATCGGCCTCGGTCCGCAGTTGTTCTACGGCACCGGCATCCCCGCCTGCATCCTGATCCTGCGCCACAAGGGTGCCAAGCCCGCCGAGCGGCGCGGCAAGGTGCTGTTCATCAACGCCGATCGTGACTACCGCGAGGGTCGTGCCCAGAACTTCCTCGAACCCGAGCACATCGAAAAGATCGTCTCGGCTTACCGCGAGTTCGGCGACATCCCGGCCTTCGCCAAAGTCGTGAGCCGCCAAGAACTCGCCAACAACGACGACAACCTCAATATCCGCCGCTACGTCGACACGACGCCGCCGCCCGAACCACAAGACGTGCGCGCCCATCTACACGGTGGCATCCCAAAGATTGAGGTCGAGGCAAAGTCGGAGCTGTTTAGCACCCACGGGCTCAATGTCGCCGATCTACTCGTTGGCAGGGATGATGACTATTTCGAATTTGCGGCCACCATCGACTCGAAGCGCCAACTCAAGGAGCTGATCGAGACGAGCAAAGGTGTCATTGAAGCTGAAGCTGCTGTCACACAGGCCATTGATAGCTGGTGGAAGGCTGAACTGGACGGCTTTGAGCACCTCCAGACCACGGCTGATCTGATCAACCTGCGCAAACGATTGGTTTCCAGCTTCCAGACAACTCTGCAACCCGCCGGGATGCTCGACCGATTCCAAGTCAGCGGCATCATCGCCAGCTGGTGGGGTGATAACCAGGCGGACCTCAAGACCCTCGCCACCATCGGATTCAAGGGCCTGATCGACGCCTGGGTCACCACCGTGCTCGATGCGCTCGAAGAAGAGAAATCGAAGGTCGATCCGCTCGACCACAAGGTCGCCCGCGCTCTGCTACCCGAGTACCTCGATGGCCTTGCGTCGGTTGAAGCCGAGGTAGCGGAACTCGACGGTTCCATCAAGGCCGCTACCGCCAGACCCGAGGACGAAGACACAGACGAGCCCGAGGAGCAGGTATCGCCCGCCGAGCTCAAGAAGATGAAGGCGACGCTCACGGCCAGCAAGAAACAATTGAAAGCAGACAAAGCCGCCTTTGCGCAGAAATTGAGCGAAGCGAGTCAGGCACTTGACGACGGGGCTGCCGGCGATCTTGTTATCGATCTATTCGAGACTGAAATTCTTGCTGTGGCCGATCAACGAGTCACTCGGCACCGACGACACATTATCGAATCATTTGAGACCTGGTGGGACAAGTACAAGGTGACGCTCAGCGATCTCGAATCGGAGCGAGATATGGCAGCGGCGAAGCTCACGGGATTCCTCAAGGAGCTCGGGTATGAGTAGATCGCCCGTATCCGGCTGGTCAATCATGAACCTGCAAGAGCTGATCGAACGAAAGTTCACCGGTCCAAGCCCTACCTGCGAAGAGCGCAACGTCGCTGCAACTGAAGAATGGGGACTACTCAAAACTACCGCCGTGACCTGGTCCGGCTGGAATGAAGACGCGCACAAGGTTCCTCCAAGGCAGTTCTGGGGAAATAGTTCGATCGAAGTCCGTCAAGGTGACGTCCTCATTACTAAAGCGGGGCCACGTAATCGGGTTGGCGTCGTCGTCTACGTGTCAGCTACGCGTCCGCGTCTAATGGTCTCGGGCAAGATGGTAGGGCTCCGACCCTTGAGGTCGAAGGTTGTTCCGAGCCTCCTTGCCGGGCTGCTGTCAACACGCGATGCACAGGACTACTTAAATAGTCGCACAACAGGAATGGCCGAATCGCAGACCAACTTCGCGGACGAAGCACTTCTGCAGACTCGACTCAACGTGCCACCATTGCGTGAGCAACAGCGGATGGCCGAGATTCTGGACACCCTTGACGACCAGATCCGTGCTACCGAGCGGATCGTTGCCAAACTCAAACTGACTAAACAGGGAATTCTCGCAGACCTCTTAGTCAATGGAGTTTCAACTAGTCGCATTGGACGTAGTGAAGGAATCCTCGATAACTTTGTGACCTGGCTGTCGGGGGGTACTCCTTTTAAGGGTTCGCCGCAATTCTGGTCAGGATCAGTTCCTTGGGTAACTCCGAAGGATATGAAGTCGCTTGTGCTCCAGCGCACAACTGACTCGCTGACTGAGGCGGGAGTAGCGGCTGGTTCGCGAATAGCTCCGCTGAGCGCGGTCTTTATCGTGGTGAGGGGAATGATTCTGGCTCACACTTTCCCCGTCAGTCTGACGAAAACTGCTTCGGCGTTCAATCAAGACGTCAAGGCTGTAGTGCCGGGCCCGTTGCTCGATCCGCGCTATCTTGCTTACTGGTTCGTCGCGCAGAGTGATTCTTTCCTGCGACTTGTAGGTGAATCGACGCACGGGACCAAGAAGTTGGACTTGCCAGATCTGAAAGTCTTCCCAATAAGCGTACCGAGTCGTGACGAACAACGCCGGATTGTTAGTATCGTTGATGCCCATGAGCGGTCAATTGACCTGGAGACCGCTATTCTCTCGAAACTCCGGCTTCAAAAGCAGGGACTCATCTCCGACCTCTTGAGCGGCCGTATGCGGGTACCGATGGAGTCTGCATCATGACTTCCGGCGCTGAGTATTCGGAGGCCGAGAAGCCACTCCTGAACCAACTGGTCGGACTCGGCTGGTCGTATATCGAGGGCTCGAAATCGGAACCCGGCGTCACTGCTCGTGAGTCGTTCCGCGAGTCAATCATAGAGACTCGGCTGCGGGAGGCGCTGCGGCGTATCAACCCTGGACCTGACGCGCTGCCGTGGCTCGATGATTCACGGCTGTCGGAGGCTCTTTCAGCGTTGACCCGCACCGAGACCGGCAAGCTGATCGAAATCAACGAACGCCTGACTGAACGGCTCCTCGAAGGCGTCTCGGTGGCCGGCCTACCGGACTGGGACCAGGGCCGTAGCCAGCGCATTAAGTTCATCGACTTCGACCACCCCGAACACAACGACTTCTTGGCCGTCAACCAGTTTCGCGTTGACGAGCCCGGTGGACAAGCCAAGAAGTTCGTCGTGCCAGACGTGGTGCTGTTCGTCAACGGCATTCCCCTGGTGGTCATCGAGTGCAAGAGTCCCTACGTCACCGATCCGATGGGCGAGGGCATTAACCAGCTGCGGCGCTACGCCAACCAGCGTGCCCTCGGCGCTCCCGAGGGCAACGAACGACTGTTCTGGACCAACCAGTTCGTTGTCTCCACCTATGGCGACAAGGCCCGCGTCGGCACCTTCACGTCCCATGCTGAGCATTTTCTCGAGTGGAAAGACGCCGCACCGCTTAGCCGCGATCAGCTCGCTGAGCAGCTTGGCAAACCAGCCGCCGAACTCACTGGACAGGAGCTACTCGTCGCGGGCATGCTCACCCCGGCCAATCTGCTCGACATCA
The DNA here is from genome assembly GCF_001646865.1 of Aldersonia kunmingensis. GTDB lineage: Bacteria > Actinomycetota > Actinomycetes > Mycobacteriales > Mycobacteriaceae > Aldersonia > Aldersonia kunmingensis. Next base: position 18,355 of record NZ_LRRB01000278.1, read on the forward strand.
TTCGTCACTACACGCTATTTACAGAGGTCGGTGGCCGACGGATCAAACTCGTTGCGCGCTACCAGCAGTACCGGGCAGTCCTGAAAGCACTCACTCGACTGCGCACCGGCAAGACACGCCAAGCAGACGGCGAGCATGACCGCCGCGGCGGCCTGGTCTGGCACACCCAAGGCTCTGGAAAATCGCTCACGATGGTCTTCCTGGTGCGCGCCATGCGGTCGGATCGCGTCCTGCGCGCCTTCAAAGTCGTGATCATCACCGACCGGACCGACCTCGAGAAGCAGCTGGCCGCCACTGCCAAGCTCTCCGGTGAAACGGTCCAGCGCGCCCGCAAGTCGGCCAAGCTGCGCACCATGCTGGCCGAGCACGGGCCGGGCTTGGTATTTGCCATGATCCATAAATACCGCGACACCGACACCGGCCAGCCGGCCGCGGAAGGCCTCGCCGGCGACGACAAGGCCGAATCCTTCGGGATCCTCAACGCTGACGAATCCATCGTCATCATGGTCGACGAGGCGCACCGCTCACAGACCTCGACCCTGCACGCCAATTTGATGGCAGCGCTGCCGAACGCCGCCAAGATTGGCTTCACCGGCACACCGATCATGCGCGAAGGCAAGAAACGCACCGAGTCGATTTTCGGTGAGTTCATCGACAAATACACCATCCGCCAGGCGGAAGCCGACGGCGCTGTCGTGCCAATCCTCTACGAGGGGCGCACCGCCAAAGGTGCCGTCGCGGGCGGCAGCGATCTCGATGAGCTGTTCGAAGACATGTTTGCCGACCTCAGCGATGCCGAAATCGAGAAGCTCAAAGCCCGCTACGCAACGACCGGCTCGGTGGTCGAAGCACCCAAGCTGATCGCCGCCAAAGCGAAATCGATGCTGTGGCATTACGTCTCGACGGTCATGCCCAACGGCTTTAAAGCGCAGGCCACGGCGTCAAGCCGATTGGCGACCGTGCGCTACCGCGAAGCGTTGATGGCGGCGCGCGACGACCTCGTCGCCCAACTTGAGGCACTGCCTGATCATCTCGTCCGAGCTGACGCCGCGCCGCCGGTCGATATCGACCGACTCGATCGCAAGACGCAGATCCTCGTCCGGGCTGCTGACCAGCTGGAGCTCCTAAAGGCCCTCAAATTCGTCCCGGTGATCTCCGGCAGCAACAACGACGATCCGACATGGGCGCAGTGGACAGACAAATCTCGCCAAGACGCGGTAATTGAGGACTTCAAGAAGAAGCTGGGGATGCCCGGCGAGAAGACCAGCCCAGTGGGCTTCCTAATCGTGCGCACCATGCTGCTGACAGGCTTTGACGCACCGATCGAGCAAGTGCTCTACCTCGACCGGTCGATCCAGGACGCCGAACTCCTGCAGGCGATTGCCCGCGTGAACCGCACGGCGACCGGCAAATCCGTCGGGCTCCTCGTTGACTTCTACGGCGTCGGCGCTCACCTGCAGAAGGCACTCAAGGCGTACGCACCGGAAGACGCCGAGGATGCCATTGGCGCGCTGGCTTCGATCAAAGACGAGCTGCCGAAGCTGCGTGACCGCCACGCGCGGGTGGTGGCAGTCTTTGCCCAGGCCGGCATCGACACATTTGACAGCGACGAGGACATCGAAGCCTGTGTGCAGGTCCTGGCCGACGAAGCCCTGCGTGCCCGCTTCGGCGCCCTCCTTAAACGGTTCCTGACGACTATGGATACCGTCATGCCACGACCAGAAGCCCTGCCGTTCGTGAAAGACGCGAAGCGCCTCGGCATCATCTCGCTCGCCGCCCAACGACGCTACCGCGACGACGGGCTCGGCGATTTCGACAGCTCGCTATACGGCGACAAGGTCCGCAAGCTGATCGATGAGCATGTGACCGCCCTCGACATCGCGACCAAGATCCCGCCGGTCTCGATCACCGATCCCGACTTCGTCGCCAAGCTTCAGGGCCTCACGTCAGACAAGGCCAAGGCGTCCGAGATGGAACATGCGCTGCGGTATCACATCCGCAAGAATTTCGATGAGGATCCGGCGCGGTACACCAAACTCTCCGAGCGGCTCGACGACATCTTGAAGAACCTCACCGGACAGTGGAACCAGCTAGCCCTGGCCCTGACCGAGCTGCTCGGTGATGCGCAGCGCGACGAGGGCGACAGCGCTGCCCATGATGACCCGCTGGCGGCCCGGTTCTACGGCCTGCTTGAATCCGAATTCGCCACCGACGCAACGCTCCCCGAGGAAGTGCGGATCGACATCGTTCATCTTGCGCAGGAGATCGTTGTGGCGGTCGAGACGAATGCCAGCATCGTGCGGTTCTGGCACAACCCCCACGCGCAGGACACACTGCGCAAACAGCTGATCCATATGCTGGACGACCGCGACCTGTTCCCGTTCGAGGAACAAGCACCACTGGCGGACAAGCTGATGGAGCTGGCCAAGGCAAATCAGGCACTCATTGCCGCGAGGAGACGCTGATGGAGGCGGGTGCGCTGACGCTGCAGCTCGATGGCATGCTCGTGCCGGTCTTGACTGGCGGCACCAGTCGACGGGCCAAGCTGACCATCGAGCGCGACGGCAGCTTGCAGCTCAAAGCCGCGCCCGATGTCGAGCGATCGGAACTTGAGCGGTTCTTAGCCTCGAAGCGGGACTGGATCTACCGCAAGCTGGCCGAGAAGGAAGCGCTGACAGCCGAACCAGTGACAAAAGAACTCGTCGGTGGCGAGGGCTACGTCTACCTCGGTCGCAATCACCAGCTGCGCGTTGTCGACACCGATGACCGGCGCGTCCGCCTGGCACGCGGAAAGCTAATCCTGCCGCAGTCGCTCATCGATACTGGCGACGAATATATCATCGACTGGTACCGCGCCACCGGCCTCCAGTGGCTTAAACCGCGTGCGAAGGACTGGGCCATGCGGCTTCGAGTCGATCCGCAAGCAATCGAAGTCGCCGATCTCGGTAACAAGTGGGGCTCGGCGCTCCCGAGCGGTCGGGTACGGATCCACTGGGCCACCATGCAACTGCGCCCGGCACTTGTGGAATACGTCCTTGCGCACGAGCTCGCGCATTTACGCGAACCGCACCATGGACCTGCATTCTGGCAGCTGCTTGGCAGAGCGATGCCCAATTTCGACGAGCGCAAAAATGAGCTGGCGCACGCCGGAACTTTGATTTGGATGGGAAGCTCGCGGAATCCGGAAAGGATATCTCGATAACTTCATGTCAGCGCAAAACAAAGCAAAGCCGACGATAACCTTGCCTGACGGGCTCAGTAGTGAGCTGCGCGATATCGGGGCCGAGGCACTTCGGATCCACGAAAGCGCGGTCTACAGTTCTCAGTCGCAATTCGAACAAGCTAAGATCTGGCGCGCACTCAATATCTGGCTCGGAGCGCCGGCAGCCGTCGCCGCCGCTCTAGCCGCAAGCGCCATTCTCGGTGGTACCGAACAAACTCTAGTATTCGGAATCAAAGGCGACCTATTGGCGGGCCTCTTGGCGCTACTGTCCGCGGCTCTCAGCTCAATTCTAACGACGGTCAATGCCTCGCGACGGACAACTCAATGCCAGGCGTCAGGAAATGCGTTCTTACAGCTTCAGACAGAGGCGCGCCAGTTGATCCTGGTCGATCTGAAGCACCTCAGTTTCGAAGACGGACGGGGGAAGCTGGAATCAATCACCAACTCCCGAAACGAACTTCTGAAGACAGCCGATCCGGCTGGTCGGTTTGCATATCTAAAGGCCAAGAAGAACATTGAGAAACTGGGCGGACAATCATATGCGGTGGATAAGAAGGATTAGCATCCTATGGCATTGACAACAGCAGCGTCGTTCAACCTATTCTATGAGATCATCAAACCGACGTCAGCCCTCGACACCAAGGTCAAACAACGCACGGACAGTGTCGTATCGTCATTGAAACTTGCATTCCCAAGTACGTCAAATATGCGCTTCAGTACCGCAAATGTCGTAGGCTCACTTGGTCGGGGTACCGCAAGTAAACCGTTCAGCGACGTCGACCTGCTCGTCCGCCTGGTTGTCGATCAGGATCTCTGGGTGCAGAGCTATGCAAGGGACTCTTCGAAGTTTCTTTATCGCGTGCGCACAAGCCTCGCAAACACATCAACCGTGGCAAAAATTGGTGCTCGTGGACAGGCAGTTCGGCTGTTCTATTCCGATGGGCTGTATGTGGATGTTGCGGCGGTTGAGAAGTACGACACGGGCGCATTTGCTATCCCCGATGGTACCGGCGGCTGGCTTAGCACGAACCCATTGAAACACGCTGAGTATCTGAATGAGCGCAATCGGGAACTCGGCGGCAACCTGAAGCGTTTCATACAGGTCGTGAAGCAGTGGAACCGGGCGCATAGCACGTATTTGTCATCGTTTCATCTAGAGATGCTTGCCGCGCGAACTTTTTCCACTCTGGGCTCCAATAGAAGAACAGCCCTAAAGGTATTCTTCGATTATAACCATTACAATTTATCTGTTCAGGATCCCGCCGGCTACAGCGGCGACCTGTCCACCTATCTCACGGCTGGTGCCCGGGAAGCTGTCAACGCAAACCTCGCGAGCGCCTACAGCCGCGCGTCAAGTGCACTCGCCGCTGAAGATCGAGGAGATCATCGGGAAGCGATCCGCCTCTGGCGAGTGATTCTGGGATCAGATTTCCCTCAATACGGCTAGTTCAATTCCAACGATTTTCTACTGGCGGCCGCAACTTTGCGCCGGCGCGCTTAAGCGCCTTGCCCACAGTGCTCGCTGTAACACCAAGCTTCATCCCGATCTGTACCGTCGACAGCCCATCGCCATAGAGCTTTGCGGCTTGAGTTACCATCCGCGGTGTCATCTTGAGCGTCGACCGCTCATCACACCCTCTCGCCGCAAGGGCGCGCTGACCGTCTGACGATGAAAGCCGAACCTTTTGGCGAGTTCGATGGCCGGCATGCCGTTGCGGTACTGATCGACCAGATGGTGCAGCTCGACCTGACTGAGTTGCGGTTCGCGCGGTAGTTCCGCTCCGTTGACGAATCGACCTGGGTCTTGACCTGGGGCTTTGCCGTACTGGCGATCGCCAGGGGATCGAACCGACCTCCCTGATTAGTTTTGCGAACGGCGTGTTTTCGCGTGAAAGCGATTCACGGAGGAGCACCACGTAGATGCCAACTTTTGGGTCAGCCGGGCTACAACCGGGCAATAAGGCGCGTCGCGCAATGCTGTCGAATGACCACCGCCGGACGGCAAAGCAGCGTGCGCGCCTACGGGTGTTACTGCGCCCCGACCGCGGTCGATCCGAGCCCGAACGTCGCGGCCGACGGCGATATCGTTTCATTGCCCTCCAACGCTTAGGTCTGGCGGCATGCGGCCATTACGCGCTGGATTGGGAGTTTGGTTTACGCTTCGTTGCTTGTAGCTCCTTGATGTAATCCTGATAGGCGACACCGTTAGCGTTGTTCGCTATCGCGGTTCTGTGCGAATCAAACCGGGCATATCCGTTATTAAATTCTCGCTCAAAAGTTGGCCGCGATACGACAAGAAAAAGGACTAGGTCGGCGATCTCGCCAAGCATCTTCGAATAATGACTCACCGTGAGATAGTCCGGAGTCGAGTTGTGCGGTCCGTCCGAGGTAAACAAATCTTCTTTGCCGCTCCTCAAATGCCATACCCACTGCCCGTGCGCAATCTTGTTGCGTTGCTCGATAATCGGCCGGAGATCGTCGTGTATTACGCTTGACATGCTTTGGTAGCGATGCCGTGGCGTCGCGTCTAGCGCAATATCCAGAGATTCATGAAGAAGGACGGCGTAGTGCCGCCTGAACGCGAGTTCGACCACCTTCAACCATTGATCCGCCTTAGATCTAGCGCTCCATATTGCGGATCGCTCGTTATCGTTGAATCCGGTTGGGTCGGCGACAATCTTACGAAGCACCGCCTCCGCCTCTATCCCAACGGTCAGATATTGCGTTCTCGCCAGTGTCGAGATCTCTGGCGCCGCGTTTCGCCGGATGGCGCTCTTGTGCAAGCGCTCAATTTGGACCCGGAATTTGCGTATTTCCGAGAGGTTCTCTGAGTGCTTTTCGTACTCGGCTGTGGTGGGGAAGCTTCGGCCCTGTCGAGTCATGGGCTTAGCCTATGCAGGTGATCTTGAGCACTGGCCCGCAGCCTGTTTAGCGCACCGATGACGAGATTTACTCGCGAGCACGAGAAGCGGCGGCTCGATGTCCGTAACCTCTCGTGCCCGGGAGTCGAACCCGAGATGGCAGCCATCGCCGCCACAGGCCCGCTCGGTCGCTATCGGGCAAGCCCGGCGATGACCTTGGGACCTACGCCCAGCCGGGGCGCACCCGCACGCGGTACAAAGACTAGCGCACGGTCGCAGCTCAACGGTATGAAAATCCGCCGCGACGCCTTTCGACACCGGAATCTGGTGAAGTTCCGGTTTGGAACAACAGATCGAATGGCGCGGAAAGCGCTACGCCATCGATGGGGACGCCCTTGGTCTATAACGGCTCGGCCAGGACGGCACGCGCCGAGTACGTCATGGTGCGGAAATGAGGCCCTTAGGCGTCTACCGGCCTCGTCAAGTCGACAAGCTCTGCGATCTTGACGGCGATGACTTCCAGCGAGTCCACGCCGGTGTCGAATCCGTGCCGCGAAGCCAGCAGGGGGCTGACCGCTCGAACGTCGCCGTAGGTCGTGTTATGCACCACGGGAACAAGCAGATTGCCCTCCAAGAGCGCGGAGAGTTCCTTGTCGGCGATTCCCTCCGCTTGGATGCGTGTCATCAATGAGGGGGTGACCATCACGAGGCCGACACGTGAGTTCGCCAGACCCTTGTCGATCGCACGGAGGAACGGGACGCCCGGAAGTATGTCCTTCTCACTGAACCAGACCTTCACGCCTTTGGCCTCGAGCAGGTCGTGCAGATCCTTCGCAACGCCCCGTCGGTCATCCCAAGCGTGGCACAGGAACGCGTCCCGGAGGTCGGGATAGGCCTGCGCGCGCACCTCGATCTGTTGACGTATAGGAGCCAGCGCCTGCACCTGCTGAGGGGTATAGGTCACGGACGAAGTGCTCGGTGACCACTTCGGACGCACGCTGCCACCGGATGACCCCCCGGACTCCAAACCGGCTCGCGGCTGGTACGCCGGTGCGGAGAAAGAGCGCTGCGGGTAAGTCGGCCTGGAGTACGACGCACGAGGATAGGAACGCCGTCCTCGGCATGCCGGACACTTGGCGGCGGCCGATGCAGACCGATGGCCCTCGACGGGTGCTGTGCATCTACTCATGTTCAGCTCCTACCTGGGTAGTGCAACCTGATGATGATTGGGCGTTACCTATCTCACCAAACACTATACCTAGTGTCCGATGTTCAGCAGTACCGCAACATCTTGTGTATGACATCTTTGAGATTCTTGCTGAACTGCGTGTCGCTGATGAGAAATGTCGTGGGGTTGTGGTACACGAGCACCGGGCCGTGGTGTCAGCCAGCGTGTCTGGAACGCCCCACCTGCGCCGTTCAGCAGTGACTTTCTCCTCCCTCCGCCGGATCTCCTCCGGGGACCTGTTCTTGTCCACGGCGCCCTCCGGCAGCGGCAGCCGGTCACCGAGCGCCACCGGGTGGACCAGTAGCTTGCCGTCGACGACGCCGATGCGGATCTCGACGCCGACCTTCTTCAGCAGCGCACGACGAGCCTCGGCGGTCTTCTCGAGCCCTTCCCGGCACGTGTTTCCGGTCGGTCGGTCCTCGTGCTGGCCTTGCCGGGCGGGCATCGATTCAAGCTCGGCTATCCGAGCTTCCAGCGCCGCAAGTTCGCGCTGTAAGCGATCTTTCGCCATCCGGGAGGCCGCGGACCCCGGCGGTCGCTGAAAGTTCGTCAAACGCCGCATACAGTGGCTGGTAGCTCGGCTTCATTGGAGTTTGCCAGGCACCCAGACCCCGTTCGGTTACCGGTTGTTCCCCGAGCGCGTCCATCAAGGCGCGTTCCATCTCCTCCTCGGCGGTCTCGGGCAGGGACGTAGCAGCATATTTGGTGTGGCACCGTTAGCATCGGTAGCTGTTGCCGCTCGGTCGAAGCGCCACGACCGCGTCACCCTGCCCAGCCCGCGGGTCAGCCGGTCCGGGGAGGCGACCAGGTGCGGCTGATCCTCCGAGGGTGCCAGGGCGGCTCGCCACTTCCCGGAATGCGACAGCGAGCCGACCAGTAGGTGCGCGGTCTTGCCCACCCCCAGGATTCGAAATGATCGGGTAATTCCAGCCAGTCCCATTAGGTTTCATCCCCCGGGGCGTGCGGGATGACCGCGTTCGGGCGGTCCACCGCGGTTCGGCATGGCTGGCAGATCGGGCGCAGATTCCGGGTGCGGATGTTGCGGGTCAGGCTCTGATACGACAGCCCGAACCCCAACTCCTCGCGCTCGTCGAACAGGGTGCGGGCCCACAGGTGCGTGTCCTCGACCAGGCGGGCGGTGACGTAGTCGAGGAACGGATCGAACGGATCCGGGCCGGGACAGGCACGCACCCCGGTTTGCCGTCACCGTTGAGATATTTGCAGACCGTCCTGCGGGTCGGTACCCCTGACGTCGGGTGTATGCACGCAATCCATCATCGTTGCCGTCATCAGCTGCGTTGACGCGCTTAAAGTCTCGACAAGAACCAGCATTGCCGGACTCGTTGGCGGCGGCACGGCGTCCGGTGAAATGCTTTACTCCAGGCCTCCGATGCTTTCTCGCAGAATTCGAACGGGTCATCGCCCTCGACCCCGTCCAGCGTCGCACTGATGCTTTCAGCCGTTCAACCCAATCGCGCAGGGACGCGCCTCTTCCTGCCTGTGCCATGTTCGTACCCATACTAGTACTGTCACGTCGCCTGTGGCCCCCAACTTGTGGGCAGCCAAACAGGTTTGCACAGAGGTCCGTCAAGCTCGGCGGTCTCGCGGCGTGTCGCGATCGCAGCCTTGCATCGCGCTCCATGAACGTGTGTCTCGGGCGGCCGACGCCCTTGACAGCGTATTCGCGCTGTCAATTCCAATCACGCAATCACGCCGGAATTTCGGTTGACTTCTCCCCGCTGAGCT
>NZ_LRRB01000052.1 GCF_001646865.1 Aldersonia kunmingensis
CGAGGTGCTCACGGCGTGGCTGATGTCGGTCGTGTTGTTCGGCGCGCTGATCGCCGTGTTCGGCATCGAGTTGCTGCCCTATCTCGTGCTGCAGGCGGTTGTCGGCTTCAGCCTGCTCGAGGCGGTCAACTACCTCGAGCACTACGGCCTGCGCCGGCAGAAGACCGAGAGCGGTCGCTATGAGCGGCCCGCGCCGCAGCACAGCTGGAACAGCGACCACATCGTCACGAACATTTTCCTGTACCACCTGCAGCGGCACAGCGATCACCACGCGTACCCGACTCGGCGGTACCAGACGCTGCGTAGCTGGGACGGTGCCCCGAATCTTCCCGCCGGCTACGCGAGCATGATCTTGCTCGCCTACTTCCCGCCGCTGTGGCGGCGCGTGATGGATAAGCGCGTGCTCGCGCACTACGAGGGCGACATCACCCGTGCCTCGATCCAACCGTCCAAGCGGGACAAGGTGCTCGCGCGGTACGGAGCGACCGACACGACGGTTGCGCAGTGAGTGCCTATCGCTGCCCGGTGTGCGAATACGTCTACACCGAGGCGAAAGGTGAACCACACGAAGGGTTTCCGCCCGGCACAAGCTGGGGCGACGTGCCGGAGGGCTGGTGCTGCCCGGACTGTGGGGTACGGGAGAAGCCCGACTTCGAACCGGTGCCCGCAGGTTGAGCCGGATGTGACGGCCACCACTAAACAATCAAGGGGTGACACAATGAGTGACTACCGGGTGTTCCAATGTGTGCAATGCGGATTCGAATACGACGAGGCACAGGGGTGGCCCGAGGAGGGGATCGATCCCGGCACGCGCTGGGACGACATCCCCGACGATTGGTCGTGCCCGGACTGCGGAGCGGCGAAGGCCGACTTCTTCATGGTCGAGATCGAGCGGTCCTGACATGAGCGCCACGGCGAGTCAGTCCCGTGGCGCCTATCCTGAGGCTGCCCGTGCCCTGCTCCGCGACACCGTGCTCGATGCGGTACGAGAACTACTCACCGAGCGGGACTGGTCGAAGATCAATCTCACCGATGTCGCCAAGCGGGCCGGGGTCAGCCGACAGACGCTGTACAACGAATTCGGTTCGCGCGCAGGTCTTGCCGAGGGGTATGCGCTGCGGCTCGCGGACCGCCTGGTCGACCATGTCGACGTCGCAATTGCGGCGAACGTCGACGATGTCGATGCGGGACTGCGAGATGCGTTCCGTGGCTTCTTCCTCGATTCCGCGACCGATCCATTGATCCAGTCGCTGCTCAGCGGTGAGGCCAAGCCCGATCTGCTGCGGCTCGTCACCCTGGACAGCGGGCCCATCATCGAGCGGGCATCGACCCGGCTCGCCGAGACGTTCCAGACCAGCTGGGTGGCCGCTCCGGCACAGGAGTCCGAGATTCTCGCGCGGGCCGTGGTCCGGCTTGCGATGAGCTATGTATCGGTGCCGCCCGAGGCCGGTCGCGATGTGGGTGTCGAGCTCGCGATGCTGCTCGGCCCGTTCGTCGCGGACGTGGTGGCGCGCAGCCGATCTGCGGCGCCGTAGCCCGCGGCTCGGGTCCATTGCGTGAACGCGCACCTTTGGAGCGTGCGCGCACGCCGGGGTGTGCGCGAACACTTGAAAGGGTGCGCGCGCAGTGCCCCGGTGGAGCGGGCACCCACGGCGCGCGGCCAACCCGCTAGCCTTGCCGAGTAGCCACCGATCAGGAGAGGTAGATGACTTCCCTCGTGTCCGATAGTCAGCTCCAAGCAGACCACCGCAACGGCGTCGACTACAAAGTCGCCGATTTGTCGCTCGCCGAGTACGGCCGCAAAGAAATGCGCCTCGCCGAGCACGAGATGCCGGGCCTCATGGCGCTGCGTCGCGAGTACGCCGAGGTTGCGCCCCTGAAGGGTGCGCGCATCTCCGGATCGCTGCACATGACCATTCAGACCGCGGTGCTCATCGAGACGCTCACCGCGCTCGGCGCCGAGGTGCGCTGGGCCTCGTGCAACATCTTCTCCACCCAGGACCACGCCGCCGCTGCTGTCGTCGTCGGCCCCCACGGCACCGTTGAGGAGCCGAAGGGCACCCCGGTGTTCGCCTGGAAGGGCGAGACGCTGGAGGAGTACTGGTGGGCCGCAGAGCAGATGCTCACCTGGCCGGACGCCGACAAGCCCGCGAACATGATTCTCGACGACGGTGGCGACGCCACCATGCTCGTGCTGCGCGGCGCGCAGTTCGAGAAGGCCGGCGTGATCCCGCCGGACGAAGAGGACCACTCCGCCGAGTACAAGGTGTTCCTGAACCTGCTCCGCGAGCGTTTCGAGACCGACAACGGCAAGTGGACCAAGATCGCCGAATCGGTTCAGGGCGTCACCGAGGAGACCACCACCGGCGTGCTGCGGCTGTACCAGTTCGCCGCCGCCGGTGAGCTGTCGTTCCCGGCGATCAACGTCAACGACTCGGTCACCAAGAGCAAGTTCGACAACAAGTACGGCACTCGCCACTCGCTCATCGACGGCATCAACCGCGGCACCGACGTGCTGATCGGTGGCAAGAAGGTGCTGATCTGCGGCTACGGCGACGTGGGCAAGGGCTGCGCCGAGTCGCTCGCCGGCCAGGGCGCGCGCGTGCAGGTCACCGAGATCGACCCGATCAACGCGCTGCAGGCGTTGATGGACGGCTTCGACGTCGTCACTGTGGAGGAGGCGATCGGCAACGCCGACATCGTCATCACCTCGACGGGCAACAAGGACATCATCCTGCTCGACCACATGAAGGCGATGAAGGACCAGGCCATCCTGGGCAACATCGGCCACTTCGACAACGAGATCGACATGGCCGGGCTGGAGCGCTCGGGTGCGGCGCGCCTGAACATCAAGCCGCAGGTCGACCAGTGGACCTTCGACTCGGGCAAGTCGATCATCGTGCTGTCCGAGGGGCGTCTGCTCAACCTCGGCAACGCGACCGGCCACCCCTCGTTCGTGATGAGCAACAGCTTCTCGAACCAGGTCATCGCGCAGATCGAGCTGTGGACCAAGCCCGACGAGTACGACAACGAGGTCTACCGCCTGCCCAAGCACCTCGACGAGAAGGTCGCGAAGGTTCACGTGGAGGCGCTCGGCGGCTCGCTGACCAAGCTCACGAAGGACCAGGCCGAGTACATCGGCGTGGACGTGGAGGGCCCGTACAAGCCGGAGCACTACCGCTACTGATTCCCTTGGCTAGCGCCCGTGCATGCTTCCCGCCTGCACGGGCGCTAGCCTTCGGTGTCGTGGGAATACTCGTCACCATCGAAGGTCTCGACGGCGCCGGTAAGCGCACGCTGGTCGATGCGCTTGTCGCCGACCTGCGCGGCCGCGGCGAACGCGTCGCAACCATGGCTTTTCCCCGATACGGCGAATCGGTGCATGCCGATCTGGCCGCCGAGGCGCTGACCGGCGGGCACGGCGACCTGGCGGCCTCCGCGAATGCGATGGCGTTGATGTTCGCCCTCGATCGCGCCGGCGCCGCCGACGACCTGCGCAAACTGCTCGACTCCAATGACCTGGTCATCCTCGACCGGTACGTCGCCTCCAATGCCGCCTACGGTGCCGCCCGCGTGCACGAGGGCGCAGCGGGCGTTTTCTCCGAATGGGTCGGTACGCTTGAATACGACCGCTTCGGACTGCCGGTTCCCGATGCTGTGCTGTTGCTCGACGTGCCGGTGGATCTGGCGGCCGAACGCGCTCGGCGCCGAGAGCAGACCGACGCCAGCCGCACGCTCGATGCATACGAGCGCGACGCGGGGCTGCAGAAGCGGACCGCCGAGGTGTACCGGGAGCTCGCGGAGATCCAATGGAGAGGTCAGTGGTGGGTAGTCGGACCGGAAGACGATCCGGCCGGGCTGGCCGCTCGTCTTGCGCAGCTGCTCACCCGCAACGGGTGAGACTCACCGATGATGATGAACTGGAGAAACAACCTGCGGCGTGCCGACCTGCTGCGGCGCTCGAAAGTGTCACGATAGGGACATGAAACCAAGGATTCTGGTAGTCGACGACGATACGGCTCTCGCGGAGATGCTGACCATCGTGTTGCGCGGCGAGGGATTCGAGCCGTACGTGGTGGGAGACGGCACGCAGGCACTGTCCGCAGTGCGCGAAACCCGTCCCGACCTCGTCCTGCTCGATCTCATGCTGCCCGGGATGAACGGCATCGATGTATGCCGGGTGCTGCGTGCAGACTCCGGCGTACCGATCGTGATGCTGACCGCGAAGACCGACACGGTCGACGTGGTCCTCGGGCTGGAATCCGGTGCGGACGATTACATCGTCAAACCCTTCAAGCCCAAGGAGCTCGTCGCCCGCGTCCGCGCACGCCTGCGCCGGACCGAGGAGGAACCGGCCGAGCTGCTGTCCATCGGTGACATCGTCATCGATGTCCCCGCGCACAAGGTGAGCCGCGGGGAAGAGCTGATCTCGCTCACGCCGCTGGAGTTCGACCTGCTGGTCGCTCTCGCGCGCAAGCCCCGGCAGGTCTTCACCCGTGAGGTGCTGCTCGAGCAGGTCTGGGGCTACCGGCATGCCGCCGACACCCGTCTGGTGAACGTGCACGTCCAGCGACTGCGCGCCAAGGTCGAAAAAGATCCGGAGAATCCCGACGTGGTTCTGACCGTGAGGGGAGTGGGCTACAAAGCCGGACCGCCGTGATCATTCGTTCCCATCCGCGGCGCCGTCTCGAGAGGTACTCCGCCGCGCTCCTGCGCTGGTTTCGTTCGATCAGCGAATCCCTCGGCCACAGATGGCGTAGATCTCTTCAGCTGCGCGTGGTCGTTTCCACACTCACTCTCTCGCTCATCGTCATCACGATCCTCGGTGTCGTACTGACCAGCCAGATCACCGATCGCATGCTGGAAGCCAAGATCAGTGCTGCCACCGAGGAGATGGACCGTGCCCGCAACACGGTGCAGGCGCAGCTGGCCGGCGCCGATGACGGCAACACGCTGAGCAGCCGGCTCGATGGTGCGCGCTCGGCGCTGTCGAACCGGGAGAGCGACAGTCAGAATGCTGGTGCGGCAGGCACATTCGACTCGGCGTTGATCGTGCCCGGCGACGGCCCGCTCCCGCCGACCGTGAGCGGCCCTGCCGACCAGATCCCCGATTCGCTGCGCCGGTTCGTGCAGCAGGGCCAGGTTTCCTATCAGTTCGCCACCGTGAACGACCCGGACGGCTACAGCGGCCCGGCGCTGATCGTCGGCAGCCCAACCACTTCCGATATCTCCACGATGGAGATGTATCTCGTCTTCCCGCTCGCCAGCGAGGAACGCAGTCTTTCCCTGATGCGCTCGACCATGCTCATCGGTGGCATGGTCCTGCTCGTCCTGCTCGCCGCGGTGTCCATGCTCGTCGCCCGGCAGGTGGTGCTGCCGATCCGCTCGGCGTCGCGGATCGCCGTGCGGTTCGCCGACGGCCGGCTCAACGAACGCATGCCGGTCCGCGGCGAGGACGATATGGCCCGGCTCGCAATGTCGTTCAACGAAATGGCCGAGAGCCTGTCGAAGCAGATCACCCAGCTCGAGGAGTTCGGAAACCTGCAACGCCGGTTCACCTCCGACGTCAGCCACGAGCTGCGCACGCCGCTGACCACCGTGCGAATGGCCGCCGACCTGATCCACGATTCGAGTGAGGATCTCGACCCGGCACTGCGGCGTTCGTCGGAGCTGATGGTGACCGAGCTGGACCGGTTCGAGAACCTGCTCAACGACCTGCTCGAGATCAGCCGCCACGACGCCGGCGTCGCCGAGCTGTCGGTGGAACGACTCGACCTGCGAATGTGCGCGCGGGCGGCGGTGTCGACGGTCCGTCACCTGGCCCGCGAGTCGGCGACCGAGCTCATCGTGGACCTGCCGGAGGAACCAGTTACGGCCGAGGTCGATCCGCGCCGCGTCGAACGAATCCTGCGAAATCTGCTCGCCAATGCGATCGACCACGGCGAGGGCAAGCCGGTGCTGCTTCGGATGCGCTCGAACGAGGACGCCGTCGCGGTTGTCGTCCGTGACCAGGGCATCGGTTTGCGGCCCGGAGAGGAGAAGCTTGTGTTCAACCGCTTCTGGCGCTCAGATCCCTCGCGCGTGCGGCGCTCCGGCGGAACCGGGCTCGGTCTGTCGATCAGTGTCGAGGACGCGCATCTGCATCACGGCCGGCTCGAAGCCTGGGGCGAGCCGGGCATCGGTTCGTGCTTCCGGCTGACGTTGCCGCTGATCCGCGGTCGCAAGATCACCGGAAGTCCGCTGCCGCTGCAGCCCACCAGTCGGAAGTATGTGCAGGGGCAGGGATTCGACACGGACGGAATCGAGTTCGAGCCAACCGACACCGCCGAGCCGACGCAGGACGAGGACGGCAGCGCCGACGAAGGGTCGATCAAGGACCAGGGCAGCGTCACCGCCTCGCCGGGCGAGCGGAGTGGCGAGTGAGGGCCCGCACTCGTCTGATGCGGGTCGTCATCTGTGGCGTTGCCGGGCTGACCGTCCTTTCGGGATGTGCGAGCCTGCCCGACACGTCGACTCCCGAGGCGATCGGCACGATTGCCCGGATACCACCTAGCCAGAACCAGCCCGAGCCGGTGCCGGGCCGGGAACCGGACCTGCTCGTCCGCGACTTCCTCAAGGCCAGCACCGACCCGGTCGAGCGGCATCGTGCCGCGCGCCAGTTCCTCACTCCGGCCACCTCGCAGAAGTGGGATGACGCGGCGAGCGCCACAATCATCGACAAGGTCGACGTGCTGCCCGAGTCACGCACCGCGGACCGGGCGACGTACCTGATCCGCGCCAATCGCACCGGTTCGCTGCAGCCGGGCGGCACGTATCAGGCCGAGGAAGGCACGTTCGAGAGTCGGGTCTCGCTCGTCCGCGCGGACGGGGACTGGCGGATCGACGAACTGCCCGCGGGCGTGATCATGGACCGCTCCCAGTTCCTCAACTCCTACCAGCGCAAGTCGTTGCACTTCCTCGATCCGGCGGGTACCTCGACGGTCCCCGATCCGCGATGGATTTCGGCGACCCGTGAACAGCTCGCGGCCGAGCTGATCGGGCTCCTCATCCAGGGGCCGTCGCCCACGCTGGCCCCGGCGGTGCGCAACGAATTGGGCGAGGGGATCTCGATCCGCGGCCCGATCACGAAGGCGGACGGCCGCACCAACTCGGTGGGTGTGGGTCTCGGCGGCATCCGGGCCGATTTCGCGGGCGCCGCGGGGCTGGACCGGCAAAGCCGCGAACTGCTTGCCGCACAGGTGGTGTGGACGCTGGCGAACGCCGAGATCTCGGGGCCGTACGTGCTGCTCGCCGACGGCAAGCCGCTCGACGGGCGCTACGCCGATGGTTGGACGACTGCCGATGTGGCGGCGCTGAACCCGGTCGCCGGGGACAGCGCCGATACCGGCCTGCACGCTGTGAGTGACGGCGTGCTCGTCGATGTCACCGATACCGGAACCGTGCCCGCCCCCGGCTACTTCGGCACGGTGAACAACATGCGCACCGCCGCGCTGTCGCGTGACGGGAGTTACGTTGCGGCGGTGGTGGATACCGGTCGTCAGTCGGCGGCCAACGCACTCATGATCGGTTCTTATGGCGGCGGCGCGTTCCCGGTGGCCGAGGGCGGTGCCGTCACCCGGCCGACCTGGGCCGCCGACGACGGTTCGGCGTGGGCCGTGATCGACGGCAGTCGCGTGGTGCAGGCCGTGCGCGACCGGGAAACCGGGCAGGTCTCGCTCAACGAAGTGGACGCCTCGGCCATCAATGCGCTGGGCACAATCACCGAGATGCGGCTTTCCCGCGACGGTGTGCGGGCCGCGCTGATTGTCGACGGCAAGGTGTACGTGGCGGTCGTGGTGCCGCAGCAGCGCGGTGGGCCCGCATTGAGCGCGCCGATGCTCGTGGCCGTCGGACTCGGCAGCCCCGCAGTGTCGCTGGACTGGAGCACCAGCGAGACCCTCGTGGTCGCGCGTGCGACGCCGGATACGCCGGTGGCGATGGTCGCCGTGGACGGTTCCCGTTTCGACACGCTGCCCGGCCGCAACCTCACCGCCCCGGTGTCGAGCGTGGACGCATCGGCGATGATCGAGTACGTCGCCGATGCGCGCGCGGTGTTCCAGCTCAACAACAGCGATCCGGAGACCGACCGCTACTGGCGCGAGGTGCCCGGCCTATCGGGCCGGCGTGCAGTTCCGGTGTTGCCGGGCTGATCCGCTCGCCCGGCGTTTCTGTCGGTGCGCCAGGTGAGACTCCGGTGCGTGCGAGCACTGCTGGATCTCGTCCTTCCGCTCGAATGCGGTGGCTGCGGCCTGCCCGGCGCCGGCTGGTGTGCGGCCTGCGCCCGTGAGCTGGCAGGCCACCCGGTCGCGCTGCGTCCGCGGGTCGATCCCGGTGTGCCGTGCTGGGCGCTCGGCGCCCACAGCGGGGCCCGGCGCAATGCGGTGATCGCGATGAAGGAGCGCCGGCGGCGCGATCTCGCCGATCCGCTCGGCACGGCGCTCGCCGAGGCTCTCGCCTGGCTGCGTGAGGTCGGCCATCTCGATCCGGACCAGTTCGCCCCACTCGTGCTGATACCGGCGCCGACGCGCGCCCGGGCCGCCCGCCGGCGCGGCGGAGATCCGGTGACGGCGATGGCGAGAGTCGCGGCACGACGACTGCCCGGGTGCAGCGTTGTGCCCGCGTTGCGGCTGTCCGCCGGTGCGCGTGATTCGGTCGGGCTGTCGCCGCAGGCGCGGCGTGCCAATGTGGACGGAAGGGTGTCCGTGCGAGTACCCGGTGCCACCATCGGGCCGGGCGCGAACGTAGTGGTCGTGGACGACGTCGTAACCACAGGAGCAACACTGACCGAGTCCGTGCGAACACTTTGCCGGGCAGGTGTGCCGGTAAGCGGAGCAATCGTCATCGTTGCTGCACGTTGAGGCGAAATTCTGGTGAACAGTGGCACACGTGCCATCGACGGACTAGCGTCGGGAAACATCCCGAAGACCCGATTACCAGCGGAGGTGATGCCTCGGAATCCTGGTGCCGGGCGATTCCACCTCGGCACTTCGCCACCAGATGGCGCGCCGCGAGGCGCGGACGATTCGGGAGGTAGGCGTGACGACTGCTGAACAGTCATCGGCGTACGACGACAAGATCGATCCAGAATCCATTCCGACTCAGGCCGAAGTTGTAATCAAAGGCCGAAATGTCGAGGTACCCAATCACTTCCGCATATACGTTGCGGAGAAGCTGGCTCGAATAGAGCGCTTCGACCCATCCCGGTACCTGTTCGACGTCGAACTATTCCACGAACGCAACCGCAGGCAACGCAAGAATTGCCAGAAGGTGGAGATAACCGCGAGGGGCAAAGGCCCGGTCGTACGCGCCGAGGCCTCGGCGGACAGCTTTTACGCTGCGCTCGAATCGGCGACAGCCAAGCTGGAAAACCGGATGCGCCGGACGAAGGACCGGAAGCGGGTCCATTACGGAGAGAAGCGACCGGTGTCGGTTGCCGAGGCAACCGCAGCGCTTGCCGATATCGAGGCAGCTCAACAGCGGGACGAAGAACGTCGCGCCGAGCTCGTCTCCTCCGACAATAACGAGGGTGGTCCTGGCCAGATCGTCCGCACCAAGGTCCACCCGGCCAAGCCGATGACCGTGGACGACGCGCTGTACGAGATGGAACTCGTGGGACACGATTTCTTCCTGTTCCATGACGCGGCCTCGGATCGTCCGTCGGTGGTGTACCGGCGGCACGCTTTCGATTACGGCCTCATCAGGCTGGCCTAGCCCGCACACCCAGCGCCGCGGCCGATTCGGCCGCGGCGCTGGTGCGTGCCGAGGCCCGTCGAATGCCCGATTCGCCCGGTGGGGCGCCTCGATCGGGCAACGCGACGGCGCCCTCTGCCGACCAGCGCATACCATGGACGAAGCCGAGGGCCGGCGCGCAGCCGCGGAGTGAGTTCCGCCGGGGCCGCAGACGCCTACCTTCGGGCCGCCACCTGTTGCCGACGACCAGAGGACGAACGAAACCGTGCCGACGCTGTCTTTCTCGAAGTTGCTCCGGATAGGTGAAGGTCGAACCGTCAAGCGGCTCGGTCGCCTCGCGGCGGAGGTCGGCAACCTCAGTCCCGAGGTCGAGGCGCTGACAGACGACGAACTGAGCGGCAAGACCGCTGAGTTCAAGCAGCGCTACGAAAATGGCGAGTCGCTCGACGAGATGCTGCTCGAGGCGTTCGCCGTGGCGCGTGAGGCATCGTGGCGGGTGCTGTCGCAGCGTCACTTCGACGTGCAGGTTATGGGCGGCGCGGCGCTGCACATCGGCAACGTGGCGGAGATGAAGACCGGTGAGGGCAAGACCCTGACCTGCGTATTGCCCGCCTACTTGAACGCGATTTCCGGCGACGGCGTGCACGTGGTCACGGTCAACGACTACCTCGCCAAGCGCGACGCCGAGTGGATGGGTCGTGTGCACCGCTTCCTCGGCCTCGAAGTCGGCGTCATCCTCGGCGGGATGACTCCCGCCGAGCGTCGCACGGCCTACGCCGCCGACATCACCTACGGCACCAACAACGAGTTCGGGTTCGACTATCTGCGCGACAACATGACGCACAGCCTCGACGACCTCGTCCAGCGCGGCCACAACTACGCCGTCGTCGACGAGGTCGACTCGATCCTCATCGACGAGGCGCGGACCCCGCTGATCATCTCGGGCCCGGCAGACGCCTCGAGCAAGTGGTACGCCGAGTTCGCCCGCATCGCCCCGCTGCTGCGCGAGGAGGTGCACTACGAGGTCGACATCAAGAAGCGCACTATCGGCGTGCACGAGGCCGGCGTCGAGTTCGTCGAGGATCAGCTCGGCATCGACAACCTGTACGAAGCCGCGAACTCTCCGCTGGTCAGCTACCTGAACAACGCCATCAAGGCCAAGGAGCTGTACCACAAGGACAAGGACTACATCGTCCGCGATGGCGAGGTCATCATCGTCGACGAGTTCACCGGCCGCATCCTGGTCGGGCGCCGCTACAACGAGGGCATGCACCAGGCGATCGAGGCCAAGGAGAAGGTCGAGATCAAGGCTGAGAACCAGACACTGGCCACGATCACGCTGCAGAACTACTTCCGCCTCTACGACAAGCTCGCGGGCATGACCGGTACGGCCGAGACCGAGGCCGCCGAGCTGCACCAGATCTACGGCCTCGGTGTGGTGCCGATCCCGACGAACAAGCCGATGATTCGCGCGGACCAGGCCGACCTGATCTACAAGACCGAGGAGGCGAAGTTCTCCGCGGTGGTCGACGACGTCGTCGAGCGGCACCAGAGTGGGCAGCCCGTCCTGATCGGTACGACCAGCGTCGAGCGCTCGGAGTACCTGTCCAAGCAGCTGACCAAGCGCGGTATTCCGCACAACGTGCTCAACGCGAAGTTCCACGAGCAGGAAGCCCAGATCGTCGCTGAGGCCGGCCGGTCCGGCGCGGTCACCGTGGCCACCAACATGGCCGGCCGTGGTACCGACGTCGTGCTCGGCGGCAACCCGGAGATCGTCGCGGACATCGCGCTGCGCAAGCGCGGGCTCGACCCCATCTCCACGCCGGAGGAATACGAGTCCGCCTGGGAGCCGGAGCTGGAGAAGGTTCGCTCCGAGGCCGCCGCAGAGGCCGATCACGTTCGTGACGCGGGCGGGCTCTATGTGCTCGGCACCGAGCGGCACGAGTCGCGCCGCATCGACAACCAGCTGCGCGGCCGCTCCGGACGTCAGGGCGACCCGGGCGAGTCCCGCTTCTACCTGTCTCTCGGTGACGAACTCATGCGGCGCTTCAACGGCGCGGCGCTCGAGTCGATCATGACCCGGATGAACCTGCCCGACGATGTGCCGATCGAGGCGAAGATGGTCTCGAAGGCCATCAAGAGCGCGCAGACGCAGGTCGAGCAGCAGAACTACGAGGTCCGCAAGAACGTCCTCAAGTACGACGACGTGATGAACCAGCAGCGCCTGGTGATCTACCTCGAGCGCCGCCGCATCCTCGAGGGTGAGGACATGGAGGGCCAGGTCGAGGGCATGATCACCGACGTGGTCACCGCGTACGTGGACGGCGCCACCGCCGAGGGCTACGTCGAGGACTGGGATCTCGACCAGCTCTGGACCGCGCTGAAGACGCTCTACCCGATCACGCTCGACTATCACGAGCTGACCGGCGAGACCGAGGTCGGCGAAGCCGGCGACCTGTCCCGCGACGACCTACGCGAGGCGGTGCTCGAAGACGCGCGCGCGGCCTACCGCCGGCGCGAGGAGCACATCGACTCGATCGGTGGCGAGGGCGCGATGCGCAACCTCGAGCGCCAGGTACTCATGCAGGTGCTCGATCGCAAGTGGCGCGAGCATCTCTACGAGATGGACTACCTGCGCGAGGGAATCGGCCTGCGTGCCATGGCGCAGCGTGACCCGCTCGTCGAGTACCAGCGCGAGGGCTACGACATGTTCATCGCGATGCTCGACGGGCTCAAAGAGGAGTCGGTCGGCTTCCTGTTCAACCTGCAGGTGGAGGCGGCGCCGCCGCAGCCGCAGGTCGCCGGTGTCGCGCCGGGTTTGCGCTCGCCGGTGGGTGCTGCCCCTGCCGCACCTTCCAACGGTGCGCCGCTGCCCAGCGAGCAGCCCGCCCCGCGCCCGGAGAACGCCGCGCCGAGTGCATTGCGTGCCAAGGGACTCGACGAGTCCGGGCCGAGCCAGCTGACCTACTCCGGACCGAACGAGGATGGCCGGGCCGCAGTGAGCCGTCGCGAGGGCGGCGACGGTGACGGTGATGGTCAGGGAGGCACCCGGCGCGAGCGCCGCGAGGCCGAGCGGGCGAAGGCGAAGGCTGCCAAGAAGCGGCGTCGCTGAAGTCCAGTCGTGCGTGTCGGGTCAGCCGATGTGTAGCGCGCTGACCCGCCACCCCTGCGTTCGCAGCGTGAGCTGCGCGGCGAGCGCACGGACGCGCGGGCCGCGCAGATAGGTGCCGAACACCTCGGCAGTGTGACCATCGACAAGCCGCAGATGCACGCGTTGCAGTCGTGCGGCGTCGCGGCCCGGAGGCGTGCCGTTGGCCAGCGCGCGGATGACGTCGACCACCGCGGGTTCGGCCATCGGCCGGAACTGTGCCGGTGCACGTCGGTGGTCGAGAACCTCGAGCGTCAGCCGCAGCGCGCGTTCGGCGAATTCTCTTGCCGTGCGTAGCGTTTCGTCGACATCGACGTGGCCGGGATCGCGCGGCACGGGCCGCGGTGCCAGGCCGGATCGGCCATCGTGCGGTGTGCGACGCGGCGATCGCAGGCTCCGCTCCCGCTCGGATGGGTCGCTCCGCAGGCTCCGCTCCCGGCTGCCGATCGCGGGTTCGCAGGCCGGCGCGGGTGTCAGCAGCGATGGGGACTCGTCCAATTTCTCTCCTCAATGGCAGGGCGATGGTCCGGGAGAGTGTGGACGCGAAGAGCTTTGCATGCCGCGAGTCGCCACGAGTGCGAATTCGTAAGTCGCAGCAACAACCGATCGGCCATAGGGTGACTTCGTGCGCCGGCGGTCGCAGCGCCAGCCGAACGAGGGGAGGCGCCACACGTGGTAACGAGGCTCACGCCGCGGGATGCGACGTTCTATGCGCTCGAGTCGACCAAGAACCCGATCCATATCGGGTCGCTCATGATCGTCGACAACGCGGCGGGCGCGCTCGACTACGAGAAGCTGCTCGCGTTGGTGGAGAGCCGACTGCCCGAGGTTCCGCGTTATCGGCAGAAGATTCGTGAGGTTCCGTTCGGCCTCGGCCGGCCGGTGTGGGTCGACGATCGAGAGTTCGACATCACCTATCACATCCGCCGCTCCGCGCTGCCGAAGCCGGGCAGCGATGACCAGCTCGACGAGCTCGTCGCGCGCCTTGCCTCGCGGCCGCTGGATCCCTCTCGCCCGCTGTGGGAGATGTACCTGGTTGAGGGCCTTTCTGGCGACCGGATGGCGTTGTTCACCAAGACCCATGCGGCTCTCGCCGACGGGATCGAGGCGCTCGAGATCTGCCACGTCATCCTCGAGGCGGGCGAGGCGCCGCCGCCCGTGGACCAGATCTGGATGCCGGCCCGCGAACCGTCGGGCTTGTCGCTGATCGGGGATGCGCTGGTGCACATGGCATCTCGGCCGACGGATACCGCGGAGTCGGTCCGGCGCTTCATCGAGGAGGCCTCGGTGACCGCCGGCGATGTGGCCAAGACGCTCGCCGGGTACGCGAGCGTGCTCGGCACTGCCACCGGCAGCGCCCCCACGAGTCCGCTGAACGCAACGGTGTCGCGCAACCGTCGCTTCGATGTGGTGCGCACCAACCTCGAGGACTACCGAAAGATCCGGTCGAGCCGCGGTGGGTCGATCAACGACGTCATCCTCGCGGTCATATCCGGTGCATTGCGCAACTGGCTGATGTCGCGCGGTGAACCGATCACCGAGTCGACGACGCTGCGCGCGATTGTGCCGATGTCGGTGTATCTGGATGCGACCGAGGATCTCGCGATGAGTGAGGTCACCTCGTTTCTGGTGGACCTGCCTGTGGGCGAACCGAATCCGGCCATCCGGCTATCCCATATCGCGCATGCCACCGAGGCGCGGTCGCGGGTGCAGCGCGGAGTCACAGCGCCGACCTTGGTCCGGCTCTCCGGGTTTGCTCCGGCGAGCTTGCACGCGATGAGCGTGCGCGCCGCGAGCACGTACGCCCAGCGCGCCTTCAATCTCGTCATCACCAACATGCCGGGGCCGCAGGCGCCGATGTACCTGGCCGGCGCGCGCATGCTCGATATGTTCCCGGTCTCGCCGCTGCTGCGAAATCAGGCTCTGACCATCGGGTTGACCTCTTACGACGGCAGCGTGAACTACGGTTTGAATGCGGACCGCGACGCGATGGCGGACGTGGACGTGGTTACCGCGCTGCTCTACGAATCGATGGAGGAACTGCTCGATGTCTGCTCGTGAAGGACGCCGGTGAGGGTTTACATTCCGGCGACCATCCGGATGCTCGAAAAGCTCGTGGCCGACCGCGAGGTGATCGCGGTGAACAACACGGCTTTCGCGCTGACTCCCGCGCTGCGCGAGGCGTACTCGAACGGCGACGAGGAAGAGCTCGCCGAGGTGGCGATGGCCGAGGCGGCCCGTGCCTCGCTGCGCCTGATTGCCGCCGAAGCCGACGATGCACCCGCTACGGTCGACGGCGACGATGCGGCGGCCGCGCGGGTCTACCGGCGTGCGGTGATCGCGGCCGACGTCGACGAGGCGAAACTGCGCCCGGATCTCGATGATGCGGTGGTCCGTCTTGCCGCGCCGGTCGAGTACCGGCAGGTGGCCTCGGTCCATGTGGATCTTTCCGAAGCCGAGGACCACGTCGCCAAGGCGGTGCTGGTGATCGACGCGGCGGATCTCGGCGACTCAGACGCGGAATTCACGGTAGGCGACGCCGAGGATCATGAACTGGCGTGGTACGCCACTCAAGAGATACCGTTCTTGATAGAACTGCTCTGACCTGCCCGTATGGATCTTACTCTCTCGTAACTTACGAGACCGTAACCTCTTCCCCTACGATGGTCACCGCACGCTCGAAACGAATGGACGGCTCCCATGGGCTTGAGGAATTGGCTGGAGGCACCTGCCTCCGGTGTGTCGGCGCCGGGGCGTCCCCGGCTGAACATGGTGCGCGGCGTGATCGCGCGCGTCACCACACCGCTGCTGCCGGATGACTATCTGCACCTGGTGAACCCGCTGTGGTCGGCTCGCGAACTGCGCGGCCAGATCGTCGAGGTCCGCAAGGAGACCGCGGATACGGCCACGCTCGTGGTCAAGCCCGGCTGGGGATTCGATTTCGGGTACCGCCCTGGCCAATACATCGGTATCGGCGTACTCATCGACGGCCGCTGGCATTGGCGCTCGTACTCGCTGACCTCGTCGCCGAGCTGGAACGCCAAGCTCATCGAGATCACGGTCAAGGCGATGCCGGAGGGCTTCTTGTCCAGCCACATCGTCAACGGCGTGCCGTCCGGTACGGTCGTCCGGCTCGCTGCGCCCACCGGCGACTTCGTGCTGCCTGAGCCGGCGCCGGAAAAGGTTCTGTTCCTCACCGCGGGCAGCGGCATCACACCGGTGATGGCGATGCTGCGCACCCTCGATCACCGCGACGAGGTGTGCGACGTGGTCCACGTCCACTCCGCGCCCTCGACCGACGACGTGATCTTCGGTGCGGAACTCGCTGCGCTGCACGGCAAACATCCGAGCTTCACCAGCCATGTACAGCTGACCCGGAGCTCGGGCAAGTTCGACCTCGCCTCACTCGATGCGTTGTTCCCGGACTGGCGCGAGCGCCAGACCTGGGCGTGCGGGCCCGCCGCGATGCTCGACGAGATCGAGCACCACTGGCGGGACGAGGGGATCGCCGACCGGTTGCACACCGAACGATTCGAACTCGGTCGGACCGGACCTGCGGGCGAGGGCGGCACCGTGACTTTCGCCAAGACCGGACGCAGCGTCGAAGCCGACGGTGCGACCACCTTGCTGCAGGCCGGTGAGAGTGTCGGTCTGCAGATGCCGTTCGGCTGCCGGATGGGTATCTGCCAGACCTGTGTCGTTCCGCTCGTGGAGGGCAACACCCGTGACCTGCGTTCGGGCGATGTTCGTGGTCCGGGCGAGCGGATTCAGACCTGTATTTCCGCGCCCGCCGGCGACTGCGTCATCGAGGCCTGACCAGCTCGTTGCCCACCCGATTCGTCCTGTTTTGGCAGACGTAACATCGAGTGGCTACCGTTGAGGGTGAACACCCCGAAAGGATTCCGGTGGCAATCACCGATATCGCCGCGTACGCGCACCTGACCGACGCCGATGTCGAGGCGCTCGGCTTCGAACTCGACCAAATTCGCCGCGACATCGAGTCCTCGCGTGGGGAACGCGATGCGCGCTATATCCGCCGCACCATCCGCGCCCAGCGTGGACTCGAATTAGCCGGGCGTGCAACGCTTTTCGCGGGGAAATCGCGCACCGCATGGGTGGCAGGCACCGCGATGCTCAGTGTCGCAAAGATCATCGAGAACATGGAACTCGGGCACAACATCAGCCACGGGCAGTGGGACTGGATGAACGACCCGGAGATCCACTCCACCACCTGGGAGTGGGACATGACCGGGCCGTCCGCGCAGTGGAAGCGCGCGCACAACTACTCGCATCACACCTACACCAACATCGTCGGGATGGACGACGACGTCGGATTCGGAATCCTCCGGATGACGCGCGACGAGCCGTGGCGCCCCATCAACCTCTTCCAGCCGCTCGCGAACATCGTGCTCGCCGCGACGTTCGAATGGGGCATCGCGATGCACGATCTGGGTATCCAGAAGGACACGTCGATCGTGCCGAGCGACGGGTTTCTCTCGGAGCCAAACAGGGTTTTCTTCCGCAAGGCGGCCCGCCAGGTCGGCAAGGACTTCGTGATCTATCCGGCGCTGAGCGGTCCGCTGTGGAAACGCACGCTGAAGGCGAACCTGACCGCCAACCTGGTCCGGAACGTGTGGGCATACGCGGTGATCTTCTGTGGACATTTCCCCGACGGTGCGGAGAAATTCACTCCCGACCACTTCGAGACCGAGACCAGGGCGCAGTGGTATCTGCGGCAGATGCTCGGAAGTGCGAATGTCGACGCCGGGCCCGTGATGGCGTTCATGACCGGCAACCTGAGCTACCAGATCGAGCACCATCTGTTTCCTGATCTGCCGAGCAATCGGTACGCCGAGATCTCGCAACGGGTGCGGTTGCTCTGCGACAAGTATGACCTGCCCTACACCACGGGTCCGCTGATCACCCAGTACCTGCTCGCCTTCCGGACGATCCACAAGCTCGCGCTCCCGGATCGCTTCCTCTGGCGCACCTCCGATGATGCGCCCGAGACCAGCTCCGAGCGGAAGTTCGCCGCGTTGTCGGACAAGGTCGAAAGCTTGCGCGTGGACCCGGTGACCGGCGAGCGGCGTGGGCTGCGGTCGGCGTTGCGCGATGCCAAGGCCGCGCTGCGGGAGAAGAACTCACGCGTGCGGTGAACCGGTCAGTGTCGATGGGCGCTCCGCAGGCTCCGCGCCAAGGCCATCGGCGCGAATATTCGTTTGCGCCGGTGGCCGGTGATCGACTATCTTTTCGATCCATGACTTGCCTTCTCGTAGTAGCTCACCCGTAGCGGGGTCTCAACGACCGGCCCCTCGCTGCGGGCCATTGAGCTACTCGTCGGTCACTCCTTTCTTCCAGGAAGACCGATTCGATGCAGACGGCACATTCTTCTTACATCGCCCTCGCCACCCCGGCGGCGTCCGACGTCTTCGCCGAGCGGTACGGCATTACGCTCCCGCGGGCCATCCGCGCGGAGGCCGCCGAACTGAGCTGGCCTGAGTTCCTCGACCGGTACTGCCCGGCCACCGGCCCGATCCGGCTCGGCAGCTGGGCCGCGGGAGCGTGCGGCTCGGGAATATGGCGCTACGAGGCGACACTCGAATTCGACGAGCGCCCGACGACCTTCGTGGTGTCCGCGACGGGCCCGATGGCAGCGCTTACCGCGATGCTGCATGAGGCCGGCGCCGGGCTGGAGATCCTCGAGTTTCATCAGTTCCGTGCGGGTGCGGGGATGGCTACGGTCGTGCGCTGCGAGCGTGACGGTCGTCGGCATTGGGGTGCGGCGATCGCGGCTGACGGCACGGAATCGGCCTTGCGCGCGGTCATCGCGGCTGCCAATATCCTCGGCTGACCCACGTCGCGTCGCTGGCGCATCGATGTGGCGGCAATCACACGAATGGCCTACGGGCGCGTAACCTACGGATGCGTAACTTACGCTAGGGTCATCTGGACAGGGCATGGACGCCCCCCGACGCCCGAGTAGGAAGGACGCCCGGTGGCCATTACGGACATCCAGGAATACGCCCATCTCACCGATTCCGATATCGAGGAACTCGGTCGCGAGTTCGACGCGATTCGCCGTGAGATCGAGGCATCCCGAGGACAACGCGACGCCCGGTACATCCGCAACACGATCCGCCTGCAGCGTGGGCTCGAGATCGGCGGCCGCGCGGTCCTGTTCGGCAGCCGCAAGCGTCCGGCCTGGCTGCTCGGTTCGGCCATGCTCGGTGCCGCGAAGATCATCGAAAACATGGAGCTCGGGCACAACGTGATGCACGGGCAGTGGGATTGGATGAACGATCCCGAGGTTCACTCCACGACGTGGGAGTGGGACAACGTGGGTCCGTCCGCGCACTGGAAGCAGACCCACAACTACATCCATCACAAGTACACGAACGTCCTCGGCATGGACGACGACGTGGGCTACGGCCTGCTGCGTGTCACGCGTGACCAGCGGTGGTCGCCGTTCTTCATCGGCAACCCGGTGTACAACGTGATCCTGCAGATGTTCTTCGAGTACGGCGTCGCGATCCAGCACCTCGAACTCGGCAAGGTCGCCAAGGGCCGCGTCGACAAGGCGGAGTTCGCCGAGAAGCGCAACGATGTGCTGCGCAAGATCGGCAAGCAGGTCGCCAAGGACTACGTGGTGTACCCGGCGCTGACCGGCCCGGCGTGGAAATCCACGATGTCGGCGAACTTCACCGCGAACGTGATCCGCAATGTGTGGACCAACATGATCATCTTCTGCGGTCACTTCCCCGACGGGGCCGAGAAGTTCACCAAGCAGGACCTCGAGAACGAGTCGCAGGGGCAGTGGTACCTGCGCCAGATGCTGGGCAGCGCGAACATCGACGGCGGCCCCGTGCTGGATTTCATGAGCGGCAACCTGAGCTACCAGATCGAGCACCACCTGTACCCGGACCTGCCGAGCAACCGGCTGGCCGAGATCGCGGTCCGAGTGCGTGCGATCGCCGAGAAGTACGACCTGCCCTACACGAGCGGGACACTGCCGGTGCAGTACGCGCAATCGTGGCGCACGATCCTGAAGCTTGCGGTCCCGAACAAGTACCTGATCGCGAATGCGGACGACGCTCCGGAGACCGCTTCGGAGCGCAAGTTCGGCGGCAACGCGGTCACGACCGTCGATCCGGCCACCGGCCGGCGACTGGGATTGGTCACCGCGAACGCGAAGGGTAAGCGTGGCCCGCTGGCACTGTGGAGGGAGCAACGCCAGCGGCGCCGCGTGGAGGCACGAGTAGAACCCTTCGTGCCTCGGCGGCATTCCGATGCTGCCGACTCCGCACGCAGCGCCTGATCCGAGCCCGCCCCGAGCGGCATTCGCTCGGGGCGATGTCAGGGTCGGATTCGGGGTTCGGCCCTGATGTGTGTGCGGCACGCGGGCGCGCACACTGGATCGCGTGACGATCGGTGGTGTCCAACGGTTCACCGGCGCAGTCGGAGTCGCTGCGGGCGCGGTGATGCTCACGCAGACCCCGCTCTACTTCGTCTACTCGGGCGCGCCGCCGGACTGGAACGTTCTCATCCGAGTCTTGTTGAGCCTCATCGGGATTACGCTATTGGTGCCGTTCCTCGCCGGGTTGCGACGACTTTTCGTGGCCGCGGATCCCGGCCTCGAATGGGTGGCGACGATGATGTTCGGCGCGGGCATGCTGTACCTCGCGGTGAGCATGGTCGCGCAGTCGATGGAGGCCGGCGCGGTGATCGCCGCGGTGGATCCGATCGACCCGACGACCACCGGCGCGCTGGCGCCGGGCCAGTGGCTGCTTTACGGCACCACCGCGCGGCTGATGTCCGCATTGTTCCTGTTTGCCGCGGCGTATCTCGTCGCCAGGACCGATGTGCTGCCCGACTGGATTGGCCGCTGTGCCACCGCGCTTGCCGTGATCAACCTGTTGTTCGTGCCTTCGATGTTCTTCGGCTCCGACGCCGCCGACTTCTACAGCGCGGAGGGTTGGGGCACCACCGCCTTGGTCGGCAGCCTCTTCCTCGTATGGATCCTCGCAACCGGTGTCGCGTTGCTGCGCGCCTACCAGGATTCGTTGGCGCGCACCGCTTCCAGCAGTTGACGCACCGCCTCGACGCGGCGGGCGGATTTGCCTTCCAAGGTGTCGAGCGCACATTCGGGATCCGCGGGCGGACCGAGATGCGTGCAGCCCCGGGGGCAGTCCTCGATCTTCTCGGCCAGATCGGCGAACGCGGCGACCACGTCGTCGGGGGTCGTGTGTGCCAGGCCGAATGACCGGATGCCCGGCGTGTCCACCACCCAGCCAGCCGAGTCCGGTAGCGGCAGTGCGATCGACTGGGTCGACGTGTGCCTTCCCTTGCCCACGCCCGATACGACTCCGACCGCGCGATATGCATCGGGCACAAGACGATTCACCAATGTGGACTTGCCAACGCCGGAGTGCCCGATGAGTGCGCTGACCTTGCCGGCCAGTGTGTCTTGTATCTCGTCGATCGGTTCGGTCGCGCCGGCGAGCACGATCGGCAGCTCGAGATCGGCAAAGGCGCTTGCGAACTCGTGGTGCTGAGCGAGGTCGCTCTTTGTGAGGCACAGAATCGGCTGCAGCCCACCGACATAGGCCGCAACTATCGCGCGCTCCACGAAACCCGTGCGCGGCGGCGGATCCGCTAGCGCGACCACGATCAGGAGCTGCTCGGCATTGGCAACCACGATCCGCTCGTAAGGATCGGTGTCATCGGCGGTCCGCCGCAACACTGTTCGCCGATCCGTGACCCGAACGATGCGTGCCAGCGTGTCCGGCTTGCCGGAGAGATCGCCGACGACGTCGACCTCGTCGCCGACGACGATCGGCGTGCGGCCGAGTTCGCGGGCACGCATAGCGACAACCAGTTGGTTCGGGTCGCCGCCGAGCACGCAACCCCAGCGGCCGCGATCGACCGACACCACCATCGCCGCCTCGGCGTCCTCGTGCAGGGGCCGGATCTTGGTGCGGGGCCGGGAACTCCGCCGTCCGGGCCGTACCCGGACGTCCGACTCGTCGTATTGCCGCGGACTCAGGCGACGTCTCCGGCCGTGCGCCCGGCAATCATGTCGTCCCACAGGCCGACAAATCCGGGCAGGGTCTTTGCGGTGGTCTCCACGTTCTCCACCTCGATGCCGGGCACCCGCAGGCCGAGAATCGCTCCTGCCGTGGCCATTCGGTGATCGGCGTAGGAGTGCCAGACGCCGCCGCGCAGCGGCACGGGCGTGATCGCGAGGCCGTCATCGGTCTCGGTGGCGTCCCCGCCGAGGGCGTTGATCTCGGCGGTCAGCGCCGCGAGGCGGTCCGTCTCGTGACCGCGCAGATGGGCGATACCACGCAGGCGCGAGGGTGACTCGGCGAGTGCGGCCAGTGCAGCCACGGTCGGCGTCAGCTCACCGACGTCGCGCAGGTCGATATCGAGCCCGCTCAGGCGCTCCGGCCCGGTGACGGTGAGCGCGTCGCCGTCGAATTCGGCGTGCGCGCCCATGCGGGTGAGGATTTCGCGAATGAAATCGCCGGGCTGCGTGGTGCTGCGCGGCCACAGCGGAACCGAGACCGTACCCCCGGTGACGGCGGCCGCGGCGAGGAACGGTGTCGCGTTGGACAGGTCCGGTTCGATGACCCAGTCGACCGAGCGGATCGGGTCCGGCGGCACGGTCCAGCGGTTCGGTTCGCTGGCGTCCACCTCGATACCGGCCATGCGCAGCATGTCGATCGTCATCTCGATATGCGGCATCGACGGCAGTGATCCGCCGCTGTGCCGCACCGTCACACCCTGCTCGAAGCGTGCCGCGGTGAGCAGCAGTCCGGAGACGAACTGCGAGGAGCCCGAGGCGTCGATGGTGACCTCGCCGCCGGGCAGTTTGCCGGCGCCACGCACCAGGAAGGGCAGGGTGTCGCCCTCGATGTCCGCGCCGAGACCGCGGAGTCCGTCGAGGATCGTGCCGAGCGGGCGGCTGCGCGCCTGCTCATCGCCGTCGAAGTGCACCTCGCCGGACGCGAGCCCCGCGACCGGCGGCAGGAAGCGCATCACGGTGCCGGCAAGCCCGCAGTCGATCGTCGCGGCATGCAGAGGTCCGGGAACGACGTCCAGCGTGGTGATGTCGGCGGCTTCGGTGATGCGGACGCCGAGCGCGCGCAGCGCGTCGATCATCAGGTCGGTGTCGCGGCTGCGCAGCGCGCCCGTCAACGTCGACGGTCCGTCGGCCAATGCGGCGAGAACAAGCGCGCGGTTGGTGATCGACTTGGAGCCGGGCAGCCGCACGACCGCGCGGATCGGCTTCTCGGGCTGGGGCGCGGACCACGAATTCACGTGTCTCATCTTCGCCTATCGGGGCATGTGTGCGCCGCCACCCCGCGGTCCGAACCGCAGTGATCACGAGCATATGGTCGCCGACACGCCGTCCAGCGCGGCCATTTGCTCGTGATCACCGCAGCTGGCTCAGAACTGTTCGACCACGAATCCGACGAGTAGGACCGCGAACCCGCCGATCTCGCCGACGATGAGCGCGAGCATTCCTGCGTGCATCGAGCCCGTCGGGTGGCGGAACTGGTTGTCGGTGTCCTCGCGCAGGCCGTGCATCACGTACGTCGCGATCGCGATCACGAAGAAGGCCACGACGACGCCGGCCGCGATGAGGTTCACCGCGGTTGCCCAGGCGCTCAGCTCGACGAATACCGCGAGCAGCAGCGTCGCGAACGAGTACAGCAGCGCCGCCCGGTGCGCGATGTCCACGTACGGATGCGCCAGACCGGTCTCCGACGCCGACATGCGCCGGTACTTCCACACGCCGAGCACCAGCGCCCAGAGAAAGATCAGGCCGGCGGCGAGCACGGTGAGACGGGTATCCAAGCCGAGTTCCACGCTTGGAGTGTGCCAGTCTCCTGTCGGCGGTCCGTGCCAGCATGGAGTTATGTGCGGCAGATACGCCACGACCGTGGACCCGAGCCTGCTTGCCGTCGAACTCGACGCGCTCGACGAGACCGACGCCAAGGAGGAGTTGCTTCCGCAGGAGGCCGGGCCGAACTACAACGTCGCGCCGACGAACAAGGTGCTCACCGTCGTGTCCCGGCACGACCGGGACCACAAGGACGACGAGCCGCAACGCAGGATCAGGCGGATGCGCTGGGGACTCGTTCCGCACTGGACCAAACCGGATGCGCCTGGCGTCCCGGCCAAGGGCAAGCCGCTTTTCAATGCCCGCGCGGACAAGGCGGCCACCACGCCGTCGTTCCGCGATGCACTGAAGTACAAGCGCTGCCTGGTCCCGATGGACGGCTGGTACGAGTGGCTCACCGAGCCGGGCGCGGGCGGCAAGGCCGTCAAGACCCCGTTCTTCATGACGCCGAAGGATGGATCGCGCATCTACATGGCCGGCTTGTGGTCGGTGTGGCGTGATCCGCACGCCGACAACGTGTCACCACTGTTGAGCTGCACGATCCTCACCACTGACGCGATCGGGGACCTCGCCCGGATTCACGACCGGATGCCGCTGATCATGCCGCAGGGCAATTGGGACAGCTGGCTCGATCCGGACCATCCCGCACCTGCCGGACTGCTCGAGTCGCCGGACGAGGACATCGTGGCTCAGCTCGAATTACGGCAGGTATCGGAGCGGGTGAACAGCGTCCGGAACAACGCACCGGACCTGGTGGATCGGGTCCAACCCGGGCAGATCGACGTGGGGGAGCAGATCAGCCTGCTGTAATCGGGGCGGTCACCGCATCGGTGAGCCGCACCAGATCCGCCGGGGCGAGGCCGATCTCGAGGCCGCGCCGCCCCGCGCTGCAGAACACGCGTTCCCAGTCGAGCGCCGACGAGTCGATGACGGTGGCGAGTTTGCGGCGCTGCCCGAGCGGCGAGATGCCGCCGGTGACGTAACCGGAGGACCGCTGCGCCTTCGCCGGATCGGCCATCACCGCTTTCGGTGCCCCCAGCGCGGCAGCGGCGGCTTTGAGTGACAGTTTCGCGGGCACCGGCAGCACCGCCACGGCCAAGGTGCCGCTGGAAAGCTCGACGACCAGCGTCTTGAATACCTGCCCGGCCTCGACCCCGAGGTCCGCGGCAAGCGCGTCCACGGCCTCGGTGCCGTACGAGTCGGACCGCGGATCGTGCTGGTAGCGGTGCACAAGGTGGGCGATCTTCGCCTGTTCGAGCAGCGTCGTCGCAGGTGTCGCCCCGGTCGCCATGTCGGCCACCGTACGCACGCGTGGGAACAGCAACCATGCCCGGCGTGTTGGACAGGACGAATGTCGGGCACACACACGATGGGAGGAGTCGCCGGTGGCTGTCACAACAGTCGAGCGCTCGGAGGTCGGGACAGCGGTAGATTGGGTCTTTCCGGCGACCGAAGGGACGATAGTGCGCGGCGACGAAGGCCCGAGCGAGCGAAGCACTCCCGAAACCGACGCTGAACTTGCAGAGCGGTTCGAGCGGGACGCGCTCCCGCTGCTGGATCAGCTCTACGGTGCCGCGCTGCGGATGACCCGCAACCCTGCCGACGCCGAGGACCTGGTCCAGGAGACCTTCGTCAAGGCGTTCTCCGCGTTCAAGTCGTTCCGCGAGGGCACGAACCTGCGCGCCTGGTTGTACCGGATCCTCACGAACACCTACATCAACTCCTACCGCAAGAAGCAGCGTCAGCCGGCGCAGTACCCGACCGACGAGATCACCGATTGGCAGCTCGCCGCGACTGCCGAGCACACCTCGCAGGGCCTACGGTCCGCCGAGGTGGAAGCGCTCGACGCGCTGCCGGACGACGACATCAAGGCCGCGCTGCAGGAGTTGCCCGAAGAGTTCCGCATGGCGGTGTACTACGCCGACGTCGAGGGCTTTCCGTACAAGGAAATTGCCGAGATCATGGGGACACCGATCGGCACGGTCATGTCGCGGTTGCACCGCGGCCGGAAGCAGTTGCGTGGCCTGCTGGCCGACGTGGCGCGCGAACGCGGCTTCAACCGCGCAGGCAGTACAGGCAACGGTGCGCAAGACACCGAGCAGCAGGAGGTTTCTCGGTGAACCCGCGGGACGAATACGAACTCGACTGCTCCGCAGTCATTGCCGATGTATGGCTGATGCTCGACGGCGAATGTGACACGACCACCCGCGAGCGGTTGCAGCATCATCTCGACACGTGCGGCTCGTGCCTCGAGGCGTACGGCATCGAGGAGAAGGTCAAGAGTCTGCTCAGCCGCAAGTGCGGTGGCGAGCGGGCGCCCGACACGCTGCGCGATCGGCTCAAGATCGAGATCCGCCGGACCGTCGTGATTCAGCAGCTCGATGGTGACGTCTAGCGCGAGCCGCGCGTGAGGTCGCAGACCCCGAGACACGACGAAGGCCTGGAAGCCGATGCTTCCAGGCCTTTCTCGTCGCTGGACCGCCTATCGGCGGTCGGTGACGTCAGCTCAGCTGTTTGGACGCTTGCCGTGGTTGGCCTTGTTGCCCTTGCGGCTGCGCTTCTTACGACCACGCTTACCCATGGTGATCTCCCTTCTGTTGGCGCCCATTCTTTCACGTGTGGTTGGCTGTAATTCCATTGGCTGCTTCAGCGGAGGTACGTATGGCCGAGGATGTGCGCGCCGAGATGGTCTCGACCGTCTTTCAGATCGTCGTTGCGGAGGGGGACGAGGTGAAAGAGGGCGACACACTGGTGATTCTCGAATCCATGAAGATGGAGATCCCGGTGGTGGCCGAGTCGGATGGCACAGTCGCATCTATCGGTGTGAAGCCCGGCGATGTGATTCAGCAGGGCGACCTGATCGCCGTAATCAGCTGACCGGGCAACGAGTGGGCGCAACCTCCACAGCACCGACGATCGCGCAGGGATGAGTCATGTCGACGCTGAGTGAGCTGCTGGCCGAGCACACCGACCTGCCGGGCACCGCGGTCGATCATCTGCAGCGCATCGTCGGTGACTGGCAGTTGCTCGCCGACCTATCGTTCGCGGATCTGCTGCTGTGGGTGGGTACTGGTCCGGTGCGTGACGGCGGCGAGGTGGTATGTGTCGCGCAGTGCCGGCCAACCACCGCGCCGACGGTGATCGACCAGGACCACGTCGGCACGCTTGCGTCGGAAAGCGAGCACCCGCAGGTGATCCGCGCGTTGATCGACCGCGAGGTGACCAGCGCGGTGCCCCCCGATGCGGGTGATGGCGATTCCGCGCCGATGCGCGAGGCGATTCCGGTCCGCTGCGGCGACGACGTGATCGCGGTGCTGAGCCGCGACACCGATGTGTCGCGGTCGCGGGCGCGTAGCACGCTGGAGCTTGCCTACCTTGCCTGTGCCGACGACCTGTGCCAGATGATCAGCGACGGGACTTATCCCACCGTCGAGGACCGGCCCGCCACCCACTCGAGCCCGCGCGCGGGCGATGGCTTCATCCGCCTGGATGAGGAGGGCCGCGTGGTCTACGCGAGCCCCAACGCGCAGTCCGCGTACCACC